>JAUWCP010000255.1 GCA_030609245.1 Hyphomicrobium sp. | reverse complement strand
CATCGGCAATTTTGTAGAGGTGAAGAACACGGTGCTGGGCGATGGGGCCAAGGCAAACCATCTTTCGTACCTGGGCGACGGGGAGATCGGTGCGGGGTCCAACATTGGCGCTGGCACGATCTTCTGCAACTATGATGGGTTTGAGAAGCACCGCACAGTGCTTGGACCGGGCGTTTTTGTCGGTTCGAACGCGTCGCTCGTTGCCCCTGTGAAAATTGGCGAAGGCGCCTATGTCGGCGCGGGCAGTGTTATTACAAAGAACGTCGCTGCCGATGCTCTGGCGCTGACGCGCGCCTCACAGGAAGAGCGGCCGGGATGGGCCGCAAAATTCCGCGCGCTTATAATGAGGCGCAGGGCGAAAGCGGGATGATTGGGTGCGCACACCGCCGCGCGAACGCCAATGAAATACAGTGTGATTTGAGGAATATCTTGACGAACCGCTAGCACTTGTGTGCGTGACAAAGATCGAGGACTGACAGTATGTGCGGCATTGTCGGAATAATAGGTAAGAATGGTGTTGCCCCAGACATCATCGATGCATTGCGGCGACTGGAATATCGCGGCTATGACTCAGCGGGCATCGCCACGATTGAAAACGGGCATCTGGAGCGCCGCCGCGCGGAAGGCAAGCTACGCAATCTCGAAAGCCGACTTTTGAGTGAGCCTCTGCTAGGGCGCACAGGGATTGGGCACACGCGGTGGGCGACGCATGGCCGACCGACAGAGCGTAATGCCCATCCGCACATGAATGGCAGGGTGTCGGTCGTTCACAATGGAATCATTGAGAACTTTCGCGAACTCAAAGCGGCGCTAGAGCCAAAGGGATACGTGTTCGAAACGGACACGGACACTGAGGCCATCGTTCACGTCATCACCGAGGAACTCGACCAGGGCGCGACCTTGGAGCAGGCCGTTAAGAATGCGCTTTCGCGCCTGCATGGCGCCTTTGCACTTGCCATCATTTTTGCTGGCCACGACGAACTCATGTTTGCCGCGCGCCAAGGCAGCCCGCTCGCGATCGGACATGGTACAGGTGAAATGTATCTGGGCTCCGATGCCATTGCGCTGGCGCCATTCACTAATGCGATCACGTACCTGGAGGATGGCGACTGGGCGGTGCTACGCCGGGACGGAGTGCAGATCTATGACCGCGCCGGGGCGCGTGTGGAGCGCCCGCTTGTCAAATCGGCAGCAAGCTCGCTGCTGGTGGATAAAGGCAACCACCGCCACTTCATGGCGAAGGAGATCCACGAGCAGCCTGAAGTCGTCAGCGACACGCTCGCCAACTACATCGACATGAGAACGGGCACCGTTAACTTCCCCGATCTCGGTATTGATCTGGCTAAGGTTCCGCGGATTACGCTCTCGGCATGCGGCACCGCCTACTATGCAGGGCTCGTTGCCAAGTATTGGATCGAGCGCTACGCGCGCGTACCCGTTGAGATCGACATTGCTTCAGAGATGCGCTACCGCGAGCCGCCGCTCGGCTCGGGGGGCCTTTCTGTTTTTGTGTCGCAGTCGGGTGAGACTGCTGACACGCTGGCAACACTGCGTCACGCTAAGACCGAAGGCGAACGCGTCGTTTCAATCGTGAACGTGCGCACCTCAACCATCGCCCGTGAATCAGATGTCCTGCTTCCCACGCTCGCGGGTCCCGAGATTGGGGTCGCCTCGACGAAGGCGTTCACCTGCCAGCTAACTGTGCTCGCCTGCTTGGCAATCGCACTCGGAAAGGCGCGGGGCGCTATCACGGCCGAAGCCGAGCGCGATCTTGTCCAGGCCTTGATCGAGGTCCCGCGGCATATGTCGACAATCCTCGGTCAGGAGAAACAGTTTAAGGCAATCGCACACGATCTGTCGAAGGCACGCGATGTGCTCTATCTCGGCCGCGGCACCAACTATCCGCTGGCGTTGGAGGGTGCGTTGAAGCTCAAGGAGATTTCCTACATCCACGCGGAAGGTTATGCGGCTGGCGAGTTGAAGCACGGCCCCATAGCGCTGATCGACGAGAATGTGCCGGTTATCGTGGTAGCGCCGCAGGACGACCTGTTCGACAAGACGGTCTCCAACCTGCAGGAGGTGGCCGCGCGCGGCGGACAGATCATCCTCGTTTCTGACGCAGCGCCTGAGAAAGTCGGTTGCAAGCTGGCCGCGCATATCGCGCTGCCAGTGGCATCCTCCTTCACCAATCCGCTCATATGCGCTGTGCCGGTGCAACTTCTTGCCTATCACACGGCGGTTGTTATGGGCACTGACGTGGATCAGCCGCGCAATTTGGCCAAATCGGTAACCGTCGAATAGGGGGGAAAACGCCAGATTCGGGTTGGTCGCGGATTTGCCTCTAAGTGCTGGTTGACTTAACGTCCGCCGACAGGGAATCCGGGGGCGGAGCCCTCGGAATTCTCTGAACAATTCAAGGGAGAACGGGTTGCGAATTCTGGCTTACACTGCGCTTGTGATCGCGGTTGGGGTTTGCCCGGCGGCCGCGTTCGATGGGCCTACGCAATCGAAAGGTGGGACAAAGTCCGCACCGGCTTCGGGATCGGCGCCAAAGCCAGCAGCCGAAGGCGCGGCCAAGGCCAAGCCCAAGACCGCGCCCCCCAGCGAGAAGCTTTATAATGCAGGAATTAAGGCTTACGAGGCCGGCAAGCACGCCGACGCGATCAAGCATCTCGGTGCGGCCATTCGTGCGGGCGGTCTTCAAAAGCCTCAGATCGCTAAGGCGCTCTACTATCGCGGCCTCGCTTTTCGCAAGAAAGGTAAGCCCGGTCAGGCGATCTCCGATCTGACGAGTGCGTACTGGCTCAATGAAGGTTTGACCACAGCGCAACGGTCCGACGCCTTGAGTAACCGCAATGCGGCCTACCGCGAGGCAGGGATCAGCAATGCGCCCGCAGCGTCGGAAGCGGTCGTCGTTGCGCCCGAGCCGGCGGTCAAGTCGGAGCCGAGTTCTGGCGCGAGCACCAGCGGTTGGGAGACCGCAACTTTGGGCAAGACTGCGTCGCCCGCCACGAACGCCTCTTCAACGTCCCAGTCCACGTTCCAGGCGCCTGCTGTGGCCGCCGCCCCGGCAAGCAAGTCCAGCACCAGCGCCTCTGATTCCTCTGATTCAGGAAGCTCCGGCAGCGTCGGTGGGTTCTTCAGCAGCATCACGAGCCTATTCACCGGCGGTGGCAGCTCAACAAGTCAGTCCGCGCCCAGCCAGAGCAAAAATTCGGATACCACAGCGTCGATCGCGACCAAGCCCGAAACGTCGAGCTGGACTCAGACGACGCAAGTGGCCGCCGCACCGCCGCCGGCTAAACCGACGAAGCCTGCCCAGGCCGCCACGCCGTTTGCGACGCAAGTGGCCGTCGCACCACCGCCGGCGAAGCCGAAGAAGCCTGCCCAAATCACTACGCCGTTTACGACGCAAGTGGCCGCCGCATCGCCGCCGGCTGTCGCGGCTCAGCCGAGCAAATCCAAGGTCACAAGCGCCCCATTGGGTAAATATCG
>JAUWCP010000110.1 GCA_030609245.1 Hyphomicrobium sp. | reverse complement strand
GGCACGCGGCCTGAGTTTGACTTCAAACCAAAGCTGCATTTTGAGATCGGCGAGGCGCTGGGCCTCATGGACTTTGAGACCGCGGCAAAGATTTCCGGCGCGCGATTTGTTGTGTTGAAGGGCGCGCTGGCGCGTCTGGAGCGTGCACTGGCCTCATTCATGCTGGACCTGCATACGGGCGAGAATGGCTATAGCGAGAACGTGCCGCCGCTTCTTGTGCGCGACCAGGCGGCTTATGGAACCGGCAATCTTCCGAAGTTTGCCGAGGATCTCTTCCAGACAAAAAATGGATTTTGGTTGATTCCAACCGCGGAAGTCTCGCTGACGAATTTCGTGCGTGAAAGCACGCTGGATGAGGACCAGCTTCCCATGCGTCTTACCGCGTGGACACCTTGCTTCCGTTCTGAGGCGGGTGCTGCCGGCAAAGACACACGCGGTATGATCCGCCAGCATCAGTTCTCAAAAGTCGAACTCGTCTCCATCACGAAACCCGAAGACAGCCTTGCCGAGCACGAGCGCATGACCAACTGCGCCGAAGAGGTGCTGAAACGCCTGAAGCTGCCGTATCGCACCGTGGTGCTGTGCACGGGCGACATGGGTTTTGCCGCGCAAAAGACCTACGATATCGAGGTGTGGCTACCGGGCGAGGACACCTACCGGGAGATCTCAAGCTGCTCGGTGTGCGGCGAATTCCAAGCGCGCCGCATGGGCGCACGCTTTCGGCCAAAGGGCTCCAAGGGGCTGCGTTTTGTCCACACGCTCAACGGTTCTGGGCTCGCAGTCGGGCGCACGCTTATTGCAGTCATTGAGAATTACCAGCAAGCCGACGGCTCTGTCACAATTCCCGACGTGCTTGTTCCCTACATGGGTGGCCTGACGAAGATCGAGAAGGCAGGCTAGGCGCCGCAATGCGTATTATGGTCACCAACGACGACGGCTTCGGGGCGCACGGGCTCGGCGTCCTGCGTCAGATTGCTTTGCAGTTGTCATCCGACGTGTGGGTGGTCGCGCCGGAGGTCAATCAAAGCGGGGCCTCGCATTCACTCACGCTGCACGAGCCGCTGCGCTTCCGGCAAATGGACGATCGCACGTTCATCATCCGCGGCACGCCGACCGACAGCGTCATCATGGGCGTACGCCATCTTCTCCTTGAGAAGCCGCCCGATCTGATCTTGTCGGGCGTCAATCACGGCTCGAATCTCGGCGAGGACGTGACCTACTCGGGCACCATCGCCGCCGCCATCGAAGGGACGCTCTTAGGGATACGATCCATTGCGCTCAGCCAGACCGGCGGGCCGATGGAGGAGGAAGGAAAGGTCCATTGGGAGACGCCGCTGGCGCACGGCCCCGCTCTCATCTCCAAGCTGCTGGCGACGGGTTGGGCGACCGGGATCGTTATCAATGTGAACTTTCCGGCCCGCTCACCGGAAAATGTCGCCGGCATCGAAGTGACCATACAGGGGCGCCGCGACCAGGCGCTTCTTCACATCGACAAGCGCACCGATCCCTGGGGAACGCCATATTTCTGGTTCGGCTTCGAACGCCCGCCAACGACGTTTGCCAAAGGCAGTGATCTTGCCGCTGTCGACAACGGCGCCATCTCGGTGACGCCGCTGCGCTTGAACCTCACCGATCGTGAGACGTGTGCCCAGCTGGAAGATGCCTTCGCAACCGCAGCACCGAAGCAGTCTGCCAAGCACGGCTAACGCGCCTTGACTTGGCCCTTCTCTCGTCTCGCTGTTGTCCTCATCGCGGCACAATCACTGCGTAGATAAGTCGTTTCGAGCGCGATCATGACTTTCGTCTCGTCGATCTTGAACGCTTGCCAGAGCAAACAAAGTTCGATGGCGACGATGGGCTTAGGACCAAGGATTGATTCATGCGCATTGCGGCGATGCTGGCGCAACTCCGCCGCCGTTAAGGACCCGTTAACTCCTTAATGGTTAAGCAAAGGTAGGAGTAAAGGTGCGTATTATGATGAGTATTGAGCGTTCTTGCAGCGGCGGTAAGAAATTCAATCGCGCCGCCCATGTCGTTACCGCGTTGGCGATTGCCGCCATAGCCAGCGGGTGCAGCGCGGACATCAGCCGCTTCGATTACCCCACCTTCAACTTGACGGGCGACAGTCCGAAATCGACGGCATCGATTCAGATGCCGAGCGAGCCGGTCAATCGCGCTCCAAGTTATGCCGGTGAAGGGCGCGGCTCCGTCGCCTCGGGTTCATACAACAGAAGCAGCTACACCGCCCCGCCGCCATACCGCGATGGCGCTGTCGAAACCGCAAGGCTCTCGCCTCCGGTCAACACCGTGCGCCCGTATGAGAATACGCGCCGCTATGACCAGCAGCCTCCGGCTCGGCAGGCTGCGCCATATCAGCGCCCAGGCGAGAGCATCGAGGTGCAGCAAGGCGATACTCTTTATGGCCTCTCTCGCCGCTACAACGTGTCAGTTGCGGAGCTGATGGAGATCAATGGCCTTAGCAATCCCAATCTACAGCCGGGCCAGAAGTTGAACCTTCCCGCAGGTCGCTCAGGTGGCAGTCCGCCGCCGCGCGAGACCCGCACAGCGCGGGCGCCTGCCAGCCTGTCTCCCTCGCTTGAAGCAAAGTACAGCGGTTCGCACACAATCGCGTACGGAGAGTCACTTTATGAAATCTCAAGGCGCCACGGTGTGAGCGCTGCTGAACTTCAGCAAGTGAATGGGATCGACAACCCGCGTACCGTGCGTGTCGGAACCGTTCTCAGAGTTCCTGGCAGTGTTGCGACCGCGTCGTACCAGAATCCCACGCGTTCGCGCATCATTCAGCCACCGCGCTACTCTCAGTCCCAACAGCCGACGGTAATCAATCAGCGCATGACGCGCGTTGCCGCTCTCGACACGGGCACGGCCACGGACGCGGCTCCGGTTGCCAGGAGCGTGCGCACCCAGCGGATTGCGCTCGCAGCACCGGCGGCTGCGTCCGCCAGCAACAAGATGCGCTGGCCTGCGCAGGGGCGCATCGTAAGCGGCTTCGGCCGGCGCAATGACGGCACGCATAACGACGGCATCAATATTTCGGTGCCCCTCGGCACGGAAGTGCATGCGGCCGAAAGTGGCGTCGTCGCCTATGCGGGCTCCGAACTCAAAGGCTATGGCAACTTGGTGCTTCTGCGTCACGACAACGGCTGGGTGACGGCGTATGCGCACAACGATCAGCTGACCGTGAAGCGCGGCGACAAGGTGCAGCGCGGTCAGATCATCGCCAGGGCAGGCCGGACCGGCTCCGTCGATCAGCCTCAGCTCCACTTCGAGCTGCGTCAGGGCTCCAAGCCGGTTGACCCGGTGCCTTTCCTCGCGCGGCTTTAAGCGGCACAGAGCCGGTCAGTTCTTCGCAGGAGGCCGGCCGCACGCCTTGCGCAGCTCGTCCTTCGTGCGTTCCAGAACACGTCTGCGCTCACTCGTGAGGTTTATGCCGGCGCGATTGATGTAGAATGTCAGCATCGACATGGCGGAACGATAAGGATCGGACTTGCGCCGGCGGCTCTGTTCCGCTGAGTGCTTGAGTGAAGCTGCGATCTCTCTCGGGTCGTTGAGCGTGAAAACATCGCGCTCCAAGTCCAACGCGTCGCTGTGCTCGGTGACCTCTTGCGACCACCGCTTCGCGGGCTTTTCGCCGCGCGGCCTTGCGCTCTTTTTCGGCTTCGATGCGGTGTGCTTCTTTGCTGTCATCGCGGCTGAGCAGAATTTGCATACCTAAAGCTTGCAACCCATGCGCCCGGCGAGGTCTTGAATGAATTGCCAGGCAACGCGCCCCGAGCGCGCACCGCGCGTTATGCTCCACTCCAGTGCTGCGCGATCCAGCTCTTCGGCTTTGATTTTCAGCTTATAGTGCACTGCGTACCCGCGAACCATGTCCAGAAACTCGTCCTGGCTGCAGTTGTGAAAGCCAAGCCATAGGCCGAAACGGTCCGAAAGCGAAACCTTCTCCTCTACGGCCTCCGACGGGTTGATCGCGGTTGAGCGCTCATTCTCCACCATATCGCGCGGCATCAGGTGACGGCGATTGGACGTGGCATAGAAGATAACGTTCTCTGGCCGACCCTCAATCCCGCCTTCAAGCACCGCTTTTAAGGACTTGTAGCTTGTGTCGTCCTTGTCGAAGGAGAGGTCGTCGCAGAAAACGAGAAAGCGATGATCGCTGCCGCGCATAGCCGAGAGGCAGATTGGGAGCGAGGAGATGTCCTCGCGGTGGATTTCAACGAGTTTCAAGTCAGCGCCGGCCGCGCTCAGTTCCTTGGCGAGCTGGCTGTGTACTTGTGCGTGCACGGCCTTCACGAGCGAGGACTTGCCCATGCCGCGCGCTCCCCAAAGAAGCGCATTGTTGGCAGGAAGTCCGCGTGCGAAGCGTTCGGTATTGTCGACGAGTTGTGGCGCGATGTGCCCCAGTCCTTTGAGGAGAGCAAGCGGCACGCGATTGACGTTTTGGACGGCCTCAAAACTTTGCCGGTCGGCGTGCCAGACAAATGCCTCTGCAGCCTCGAAGTCAGGCTCGGCCGGCGTGCGCGGAGCAAGCCGCTCCAGGGCGGCGGCGAGGCGCTCCAGGCGCTGTAACAGCATCGTCTCGTCGTTCATTCGTGCGTCTCATAAGCGCAGCCAAAGGGTGGGTTTTCCGGCATTGATGACGGCGCCCGCTTGTATAGCGCCAAGAGGGCCCAAGTCACTTATCTTATGACCATTTCGTAATCGAGGGAGGGCGGTTGCAAAGCCGCCGCGCAGCACTATAGTCACGGCACTTTTCAGGCAGGGCAGACGCTGGACGGCTGCGTTCGGGCGGTCCTGGCCCCCTGTTGCCCTCAATCCAAAGGGAAAGACGTCATGTTTATCACACCGGCCTTCGCCCAGACGGGTGGTGGAAGCGACCCGTTCACGAGCCTGCTGATCCCCATGCTGGCGATGATCGCCATCTTCTATTTTCTGGTTATTCGTCCGCAGCAGCAGCGCTCCAAATCCCATCGTGAGTTGGTCAACAAGGTACGGCGCGGCGATACCGTCGTCACGTCCAACGGGTTTGTCGGCAAGGTAACGAAGGCAAGTGACAACTCCGACGAGATCGAGGTGGAGCTCAGCGACAACATGCGCATGCGCATCTTGAAGTCGACGCTTATGGATGTGCGCGGCAAGGGCGAGCCCGTCAAAGAATGAGCACGAGGCGCAAGCCGCGCTGATCATTACGAGACCCGTAGAGAGACAAATCCACGATGCTGCACTTCGAACGCTGGAAAATCATTGCGATCGCATTGGTATGTCTTGCTGGCATCATTTTCGCGATGCCGAACCTGTTTTCTAAGCAGACGGTCGAAGGCTGGCCGTCGTGGATGCCGCACAGTCAGCTCTCGCTGGGTCTGGACTTGCGCGGCGGCGCTCACTTGTTGCTTTCGATGGATACGATTGAGCTGGAGAAGGATTGGCTTCTTACCCTGCGTGGCGATGTGAGGAAGCAGTTGCGCGACGCCAAAATCGGCTTCACCGGGCTCGGCATCGTTGGAAATTCAGTGCAGGTCCGCATTGCCAAGCCGGAGCAGACGGAACGCGCCTACGCCGAACTGAAAAAGATGATCCAGCCGCTTGGCAATGTAATTCTCGGTAGCAGTGGCGTAGACATCGAGGTCGTCCAAGCCGGCCCTGACGCTCTAACTGTGCGCCCTACCTCTCAGGGCATGCGGCAACGTCTTACCAGTGCAGCGAGCGCCTCGGTCGAAACGGTGCGACGTCGCGTGGACAGTCTTGGCACGACGGAACCCACCATCGTGCGCCAGGGCGAGGACCGCATTCTCGTTCAGGTGCCGGGCTTTGATGATACCCGTGCGCTTAAGGACGTGATCGGCCAGACGGCGAAGCTGACATTCCACGCGCTGCATCCGCGGATTACGGGCGAAGAAGCAAAGCAGACGCGCGTGCCGCTAAACTACAAGATCTACCCCTCCGATGAGAGTGAAGGCTCAGGCGACTACCTCCTGCAGGAGAGGCCGATAGTTTCGGGCGAGGATCTGGTCGACGCGCAGCCTGGCTTCGATCAGCGCACAAACGAGCCCATCATCACCTTTCGCTTCAATCAGTCAGGCGCGCGCAAGTTCGGCCGCTTTACAAAGGACAACGTGGGTTCGCCATTCGCAATCGTGCTTGATAACAAGGTGCTTTCCGCGCCGGTCATTCGCGAAGCCATTCTCGGCGGCTCCGGACAGATCTCGGGCAGCTTTACGGTCGATTCAGCCAACAGTCTCGCCATCCAGCTTCGCTCCGGCGCACTACCCACCAAGCTAACGATTATTGAAGAGCGCACTGTCGGTCCCTCGTTAGGTGCCGACTCCATCGAAGCCGGCGAGTTCGCAGTCCTCGTTGGCACGATTGCCGTTGCAGGGTTCATGATCTTTGCTTACGGGCTGTTCGGCTTGTTTGCGGTTATCGCGGTTTTGATCAATCTCACGCTGATCCTTGCCGTGATGACGCTTATGGGTTCGACGCTGACACTACCCGGCATCGCAGGGCTCGTTCTCACGGTTGGCATGGCGGTCGACGCTAACGTGCTCATCTACGAGCGTATCCGAGAGGAGTTGCGCACTGGCAAGACCGCGATATCGGCGGTCGAAGGCGGTTTTACGAAAGCGTTCGTGACAATTCTCGACTCCAACCTCACCACACTCATCGCGGCCATCGTGATGTTTTGGCTGGGCGCCGGTCCCATCCGCGGCTTTGCTGTCACGCTTTCACTGGGCATTTTCGGGACCGTGTTTACCGCGTTCACGGTCACGCGGCTTCTGGCCGCCTTGTGGATCGCCGCGCAGAAGACCCGGAAAATTCCAGCTCCGATCTAGTGCTCTAAAGAGAGGCAAGAAGAATGTTCAAGGGCGTCGACTTCTTTCCGCACGGAACCAAAATTCCTGTGATGGAATGGCGCCGCTTCTGCGTCAGCATTTCACTGATCGCCACGCTGCTCGCCATCGCTCTGCTGTCGACGAAAGGCCTGAACTTCGGCATCGACTTTAAGGGCGGATCGCTTTTCGAGATCCAGACCAAATCCGGAAACGTCGACATCGCGGACCTGCGTTCTCGGCTAGGCGAACTTGGCCTCGGCGAGGTGCAAATCCAGGGGCTCGACGAGGCGACGGATGCCCTCATCCGTGTCGAACAACAGGAGGGCGGCGAGGTAGCTCAGCAGGCGGCGGCAGACAAGGTTCAGGATGCGCTGGGCGAGGAGATTGAAATCCGCCGCGTCGAAGTCGTCGGTCCTGCGGTTTCCGGGGAACTACAGCAGGCCGGCATCATTGCGGTCGCGGTCGCCATGATCGGCATCCTGCTCTACATCTGGTTCCGCTTCGAATGGCAATTCGGCGTCGCGGCGATCCTGGCCCTCGTCCACGACATTGTCATTACAGTGGGTCTT
>JAUWCP010000144.1 GCA_030609245.1 Hyphomicrobium sp. | reverse complement strand
CAACTCGCAGAAGCGGTACGCGAGCACGATCAAATTGGCAAAGAACTAGCGCGGCTGAGCGCACGCGCCGAAGAACGGAGCGAAAGTATTGCGACGATTTCGCTTGGCGTTGGCGACGAGGCCGCACGGCGGCTTGAAATGGAGAAAAAGACAGCAGCGGTCGCCGAGGCAGAGTCTTGTCTCAATGCCGCGGTGCGCGATCTTGCAGCCTGGCGTGAAAAGGCGCCCGAGGATGCCCGCCTTAGTGAAATGAAACTGGCGGCGGACCGTGCGGAAGGCGCGCTCGCAGATGCTGAGCGCGACCTGGTCGAGGTGCGCCGGACGGAAGCCGGTATCGAAGGTGAGCTAAAAGCGGATCGAGCCGATGACGTTGCCGCGCGCCTAGCGGAGCTGGAGGATAAGCTCGCTTTAGCCGCAACGCGCGTTCAGAACCTTATGGACGAGATCGGCGCCTTGCAGCTTCTCGATCGCGAGCTCTCCTCAGCTGCAAATGAGATTCGCGAGCGTTTTGCCAAGCCGGTCTTGGACCGTCTTGCCCCTTATATGAGTCTCGTCTTTCCCGAAGCGGCGCTCAGCTTCGGCGATGGTTTTGCGCCAAGGGAGCTGCGGCGGGGCAGTGACAGTGACAGTGACAGTGACAGTGAGGAGCTGGCCAGCTTGAGCGACGGCACGCGGGAACAGCTTGCCGTGCTTGTTCGTCTCGGGTTTGGCCGCCTGCTTGCGGAGACGGATTCGCCGGCACCTCTGATCCTCGATGACGCACTCGTCTATTCGGACGATCAACGCATCGAGCACATGTTTGCCGCGCTTAAGCGCGCCGCCCAAAGTCATCAGGTGCTTGTGCTAACTTGCCGTGAGCGGACGTTCGCGGGGTTAGGCGGACATAGGATTGCGATCGGCGCCTGGCAAGCAAGTTAACCGTGCCGATGCAATTGACAATAGAACAGGCAAGGCGCGGGGGCGCGCGTTACGGCGGCCCCAAGCGCTCTGGTCTCAATCTGAGGTATCGGAATCGTTGCTAGGCGATGGGTTGAATGAAGGAACTTCGGGTTTCTGCACGCCGGCGATTGGATCTTCGGAACGCCGAGACTTTCCTTCAAAGAAGGCACCCTGCTCAATGGCGAGCGCTTGGTGATAGACATCGCCTTCAACGTGGCTGGTCGATTGCAGCATGACGCGCTTGCCACGCAGCGAGCCCATCACGTGGCCACGCACGACCACCTCCTCGGCGATGATGGCACCCGTGATACGAGCTTTTTCGCCGATGACGACATAAGTGCCGTGGATATCCCCCTGCACTTCGCCGTCGATCTGAACCTCGCCTTTCGAGACCAGATTGCCATTAATTGTTAGGTCTGGCCCGATAACGGACGGGGCGTTGCGATCAGAACCGCGCACAACCCCCATCGGGCGCGTGCCAACATCTCGGCTTGGCGATCCGGCCGGCAAATTTCCCGAAGCTGGCTTCGGCAATTCCGTCTCGGACTTCTTGAAATTCGGCAACATCAGACTCCACCTCCGCTACGATGCAACAAACCCGACATTTGGGCTTTTGGGCGCTAATGGGTTTTTGGACGCTAACATTCGGCGGCTGCGGCCGCCGAGTGCCTCTCCCCTAAGTGTCACCTAGCACGTTTCCTAATCTTGGTCGCGGTTTGTGACGAGATTGCATCCAAGTCAGCAAAGTCTCGTTCGCGCCAGTGCGCAGCAGCCCAAAGGTCGCAATTTTCCTACCGAATGAGGGGGGTGCGGCGCACGGTTTCCCCCATTGTTATGGTGTCAAACTCTCGACGGCTGCGAGAACCTCTTCTGCGTGCCCGGGCACTCTCACTTTGCGCCAGCTCTTGGAGACCTTGCTCGCAGCGTCCACCAGGAAGGTGGAGCGCGCTCGACCCCCATGTATTTTCGCTCGTGCATGCTCTTCTCGACCCAAACGCCGTAGGCCTGGGCCGTCTCCTTTGCCTCATCGGCCAGAAGACGGACGCTGAGATCGTACTTATCGGCGAACTTGCGATGGCTTGCGGGGCCGTCGGGCGAAATGCCAATGACGTCGGCACCCGCCTTTTTGAACGCCTCAATGAGACACGAGAAGCCCTTAGCTTCGGCCGTACAGCCCGAAGTATCGTCCTTGGGATAGAAATAAACGACGACCAGCCGGCCCTTGAGCCGCGACAGCCGGACGCTCTTGCCGTCAGCATCGGGAAGCTCGAAATCGGGAGCCTTCGTACCATCCTCTATCATCAGTCTTGTGCCTTTCTTTTGTCGCTTTTGCCCCTGCACGTGGACTAGGACGCGCTTCACGGCTGGCATTGTGTATGGAGCGGCGCACGGGTGGCATGAGGCCACGCACAGCGCCTTTCTACCATAGCTGCGGCAGTGGTTAGGGCGAGGGCATTCGGTGCCGGGCAGACGCATGTGAACGGTGCCGCAGGAGAGCTGCTCGACGCAAGTCAACATTGTGGTCCTGTCCCGGCGGGGATCGACGCAATACGGGGTCAGCAAAATCTGCATGCGTCTGGTTGAACTCTTGTAGAGCCGTGAGGGGCACTGGCTTGCATAAGACGGCAAGACGTAACGGTGAACCACAACACGCGCAGACGCGAGCGGAAGAGCCGGCGTCGGTGCCCCGGCGGCGTCTGGCTGCTGTCGCTTCGACTTGCGACAACATTCTGCATGGTCTCGGCAGGTGCTTATTCATTCTTGCACCCGTCATCATGTTGGCGGTGCTGGCGCTAGGCCTCGGCTATGTGCGGCTGCGGCACGGGCCGATCTCGCTGAATTTCATGGTGGCACCGATCGAGCGTGGCATTGCGGCCGAACTCCAGGGCCATACTGTCGAGATCGATGATGCCGTGGTTAGCCTGTCGGAAAAGGGCGGGCTCGAGTTTCGCTTGCGCAATCTTCGCGTTCTCGAGCCGGATGGCAACGTTGTCGCATCAGCGCCGCTTGCGGCGGTCGAGCTCAGCACGGCGGCACTATGGTCGGCGCGAATTGTGCCGGCACGCGTAGAGCTGATCGAGCCGCGTCTCTTCTTTTTCTATTCCGATGAGCGCGGCCTCTCCATGAGCTTCTCAAAACCCGTGGAGATCGCGCCAGATGCGAAGACGCCCACAGGGCGCGAAGACGCAACACCCGGCGCGACCGCCAAGCCCCCGGTTGCGGCGGCGCCTCCGGCGCAGCCGGCCGGACCGTTGAAACGGATCGATCTCGCCCGGGTCATCACAGATATGTCCGCACGCGCGCGCCAGCGGCTCGATGCGAGCTCTTTTCTTAGCGAGGTGGGCCTAAGGAACGCAACAGTCGTTCTTGAATACGCGGGGCGAACGACGGAATGGCACGTGCCCTCGGTTGCTGTCGGCTTGATGCACGCCAGGACGCGAAGTGTGATTGCGGGGCGTGCGACGATTGCCGGGCAAGGCAGGCAAGGTGTGCCGTGGCACGTCACCTTCGAAACGGACGAATCGGAAAGTTCACGCACACTGACGTTGAAGACGTCAATTCGTGGTCTTGTGCCGCGCAGCTTGGCGCGGGCGGTACCGCAGTTCAGTCTGCTCCAGTCTTTTGACATGCCGGTTGCCGGCGACGCGACGCTCGAGCTCTCGGACCAAGGCGATATTCTCACCGCGGCGCTGCGTCTTGAGATCGGTCGTGGGTATTTGCGGTTACCAGCGCTGCCCGACGCACCGCTGGAGGTGGACGGCGGCGTTTTCAATGTCGTTTATGACGGCAAGGCGCAGCGGGCGGAATTATCTCAATCAACACTGCATTGGCGGGGCAGTAGGGTTACGCTTGTGGGCACGTTGGAGAACGAAGAGCGTGGGAGCTCACGTTCGCCCTGGCGCTACCAGTTGAAGGCGATTGATGGTGTCTTGGCCGCCGACGAGTTCGGTATCACGCCGGTGCCGCTCGACTGGCTGGAAGCGAAGGGGCGCATCTTACCGCACCGCGGCGAGGTCGAACTTACGGCATTTAATTTGAAGGCGGGCGGGGCCGAGGTCACTCTCTCGGGTGACTTCGTTGCTGGCGTGGACCCGGCGAGTACAAGGCTTGAAGGTACGCTCAGTCCAATGCCCGTCAATACGCTAAAGGCGCTTTGGCCGAAGGCGATTGCGCCCGGTGCGCGCGAGTGGGTGGGCGAGAGCGTGACGCGCGGCCAATTTCTTGGTGGTTCGTTCCGGTTTGTGAGCGGCGAGCATATGGATGTCGAAAACGTCTCCGACGGATCCGCCCAACACCGTCTGTCAATGGCTCTAGAAGCTGCAGACCTGCAATTCCAGGTGATCAAGGACACGCTGCCTGTGGAAGCGCCGCGCGCAACGATCCGGCTGGAAAACGATAGGTTGGATGTCAACATCCCCGAATCCGCAATTGTGCTCGGGCTCGATCGCCGGGTACCGTTGAAGGCAGTGCGCCTAACGGTGGTCGACATCTTTGGTGACGCTCCGGTCGCCGAGATTGCCTTCGCCAGCGAGGCGCCGCTTGATGCGGTTTTAGAAGTGCTCGAAAGGTCGCCGCTAGCCTTTCTCCAAGAGACAGGCCTGCCCACGGAAGGCTTAGTCGGCAAGGTTGAAGGCACCTACAAGATTACCCTGCCGCTGGTGACCGATCTGCAGATGAGCGATATCAAAGTCGTAGGCAAATCGCGCATCAGCGACGGCCGTGCTAATGGGCTTATCGGGTCTTATGATATTCTCGACGCAAGCCTCAACATCGACCTCACGGAGAGGGCGGTCGATGTCAACGGCGAGGTGCTTATCAACGGCGTGCTGACCAAGGTTGGCTGGCAACGCATTTTTGATGCCCCGCTCGACAAGCAACCCCCGCTCAGGATTTGGGCGACGCTCGACAATTCCGATCGCGACCGGCTCGATCTCGATATAAATCACATTGTACAGGGCAAGATACCCGTCGAGGTTACGATCACCAAAGGCCTCATGGACGAGCCTGAGATCAAGCTGCGCGCAGACCTGACCAATGCAGACCTCGTTCTGGAAAACGTCGCATGGCGAAAGCCGCCTGGGCGCAAGGCCATTTTGCAAACTGACATCGCACTAGGCCGCACGCACAAGATTGAGCTGCAAAACTTCAAGGTTGCGGGTGACGACGTAGCCATTGAGGGATGGATGGCGATCGATGCCGACAACCGGTTGCGCGAGTTCTATTTCCCGGACTTTTCCCTCGATGTCGTGACGCGATTGGAAATGCAAGGCACACTGGGGCCCGACGGCGTGTGGAAGGTGAAAGCGCGCGGGCCCACGTTCGACGGTCGAAATTTCTTCCGTTCCCTGTTCTCGCTGGGACAGATTTCCGAAAGCCGCCCCAAACCAAAGAAGCCTCGCAATGGCATCGACTTTGAGATCGAGGTTGGCACGGTGATCGGTTTCTCCGAGGTGAATCTGCGTAACGTCAAGCTGTTGCTCTCCAAACGCGGAGAGAAACTCACGATGCTTGATGGACGCGGAACGCTCGATGGCGGCGCACAGCTCGTCGCCGTGCTGGAAAAGAAACCCGATCAGCCGCGTATGCTGCTGGCGGATTCAACAGACGCGGGCCAGGCTTTCCGGCTCATTGACTTCTATCCCAACGTGAAGGGTGGCCGGGTGCGGCTCGAGGTCAACCTCGACGGCAAGGGGCCGGCGGAAAAGACCGGAATTCTTTGGGTCAACAAATTTGAGATCCTCGGCGACCCGATTGCCTCGGAGGTATTCAGCGGCCTCGATGATGGTCGCCCGGCAATCGGGAACAATCGGCATCGGGTGCGCAGAGTCGTGCGCGAGGTTTTTGAGTTCGACCGTATGCGCGTGCCATTCTCTGTGGGTTATGGCCAATTCGTAATGGAGGATTCATATGTGCGAGGGCCGCTGCTCGGTGCCTCGTTCCGGGGCAAGGTGGATTTCAAGACCCACCGGGTAAATCTTGGAGGAACGTATGTGCCGCTTCAGGGATTGAATAATGCGTTTTGCGACATCCCGATTTTTGGGCCGATTCTAACGGGGCCAAAATGCGAAGGTCTCTTGGGGATAACGTTCGCCATTCAGGGGCGGATGGGGAACCCGCAGGTGATCGTCAATCCGTTCTCCATGGTGGCACCGGGCATTTTCCGCGAGATCTTCCAGATGACCAACCCGAACCCCAAGGTGCAGCCGCGCAGTTACGACGGGGCCGGTGCAGCGGCGAAGAAAAAGGAACGCGCCTCAAGAGGGGGAACCTCGACTGGATCCATTACGACAGATGGGTGGTCGTCGCAGACCATCGACGGTTACCGAAAAAACTAGCATCCCGGCGGAGGAAGCTCACACAGGCTTCAAGAGCACGTGCTTCTTTTTGCCGAGCGAGAGTTTGATGACG
>JAUWCP010000333.1 GCA_030609245.1 Hyphomicrobium sp. | reverse complement strand
GAAATAATCATAGGATTTCCAAAATCAGCCAGTGATTGAGTAAATACTAAAAGTAATGCACTGGCAATTCCCGGAGTAGCCAGGGGCAGGGTAATAGTTCTGAAAACCTTGCCCTTGGAGAGCGTTCCGGTCCGAGATTCTTGCCGACCGGGCCGGCTGCCTCGTCAGGCTCTTGCCCGCCTTCGGTAGGACTACGGAAGAAAATATAGGCAAGCCCCGGCTGACCCTCGCCTTGCGCCCAAGAGTTCATGCGGTCGCAGAATGCTCGGGAGCCACCGCCCGGCGCCGGAATTCCCCACACACGCACTTTGGGGTCCTTGTCGATCATTCCGGCGAAGATCTTGAAGCCCGAGCCGCGGAAATGCTCGGTGACATCCTGCATCTCGATAGGATTGCGCAGATCGGGCTTGTCGCTTCCGTATTTGGCTATCGCCTCGTCATAGGGGATGCGCGGAAACGGGCTGTTGACCGACTTGCCCTTGGCGAACTCCTCGAACACACCGTGCATGACCGGCTCGATCGCGGCGAACACGTCGTCTTGCGTAACGAAGCTCATCTCCACGTCGAGCTGATAGAACTCGCCCGGTGAACGGTCGGCACGCGCGTCCTCGTCACGAAAGCACGGCGCGATCTGGAAATAGCGATCGAAGCCCGCGATCATAATGAGCTGCTTGAATTGCTGCGGCGCTTGGGGCAACGCGTAGAACTTTCCCGGATGCATGCGCGAGGGGACAAGAAAGTCGCGCGCACCTTCCGGCGAGGAAGCCGTCAGGATTGGCGTTTGGAATTCGAAGAAGGCGGCATCATGCATGCGACGCCGGATCGAGCCGATGATCTCGTTGCGCAGCATGATGTTGTTGTGCAGCGTCTCGCGCCTCAAATCGAGGAAGCGGTAACGCAGGCGCAAATCTTCAGGGTAGTCAGGCTCGCCGAAGACGGGAACGGGCACTTCCTTGGCCTCCGAGAGCACCTCGATCTCTGTGGCGAAAATTTCGACCTCGCCGGTCGGCAGCTCACGGTTAAGCGTACCCTCAGGGCGCTCGCGCACTTTGCCGTCGACGCGGATCACCCATTCGGCGCGCACCGTCTCGGCGACCTTAAAAGCGGGGCTGTCGGGATCGGCGACGACCTGGGTGATGCCGTAGTGGTCGCGCAGGTCGATGAAAAGCAGCCCGCCGTGGTCGCGCACGCGGTGCACCCACCCCGACAAGCGCACGTCCTGGGGGATGTCTGCCGACCTCAACTGCCCGCATGTATGCGAGCGGTAGCGGTGCAGAGGGCTTGCGCCGGCCTTTCCGCCTCCCGCGGACGCCATCTTCGTGGACTGTTTTTTTGCCTTCGGCTCAGCCATCGTGCCGTCCCGCCCCAGTGCCGCAGTGTCGTTTCAAGTCGCGGGAAAAGCGCATGGGGTCATCAGGTTGTCAAGGCTCGCGGAATTCTCGACAAGCTCGAGCGCTATTGTGACCTGCAAGCGCAAAAGGTGTACAGCGCTTGAGCATATCGTGGGCATAACAGAGGGCAGCGTTGGGGCGAATAGCGAACAGGACCCACAAAGCGATTTCGGAGGTAGGAATGGCCGCATTCCACTCGACTGCCCGGTTAGTGTTCCTCGCAATGCTCCTCACTGCCGTGACCGGCTCGAATGCCGCCGCACAGCCGCGTGCCGTCATCGAGCTGTTCACCAGCCAGGGCTGCTCTTCGTGCCCGCCGGCCGACGAGCTGTTCGCCAAGATGGCGAACGAGCCCGACGTCATCACGCTGTCTCTACCCGTGGACTATTGGGACCGGCTGGGGTGGAAGGATACGTTCGCTAAGCACGCTTTCACCGAGCGCCAGGCAGCGTATGCCAGTGTGCGCGGTGATGGACAGGTCTACACCCCGCAGGCCGTGGTGAACGGACTACAGCACACAGTCGGCTCGCGGCGTTCCGGTATCGACCAAGCGGTGACGGAGACATCTGCAAGCTTGCGCGTTCCTTTGAGCGTGGAGCGAAAGGCCAACGAAATTATCGTTTCCGCAGGTGCTGCGGACAACGATAGCGCGGCGCGCGGCAAGATTGTGCTGATGCCCATTCTGGGCGCGCGCCAAGTGGTCATTGGACGCGGCGAGAACGCAAACCGCAAGGTGATCTACACCAACATCGTGCGCGACATCATCCCGATTGGGACGTGGAACGGCCGCGCCGCCAAGATAAAGATCCCGGCGGCGCAGTTCAAAGATTACGATGGCGTCGTTGTGTTGTTGCAGGCCGGAACAATCAGCAAACCGGGGGCCATAATTGGCGCGGCGCGGACACCTCTGCGTTAGAGAGGCGGCGCGCCGGCCGGCACGCGTGTTATGGCTGCATCCAA
>JAUWCP010000356.1 GCA_030609245.1 Hyphomicrobium sp. | reverse complement strand
CCGGTAGCTCGCCTTCCGTGCCGGCAACAGGCTGCAGCTTGTTGTCGACCCTGGTGTAGTGGAGTTTCTCAACCTTGCCGTCGCTGCCCGAAAAACCAGTTGTGGAGATAGAGTATTCGACGGCGGCACCCTCGGCCTGGCTGCTGGAGACGCGCAGCTTTAGTGGCCAATTGGGCCAAGTCAGCTCCTTGTTCTCTTTGTCAGGCGGCGTCGGCATGATCTCGAGCTGAGTGACCGACTTGGCGCCCTGGCGGAACGAGGTCCCGATGCAGTCGGAACCTGTGTCGCCGCCGCCGATAACGATGACGTGCTTATCTTTGGCGAGGATCTCCTTGGCATCCGCGATTGCCGGCGGCGTTTCGCCAGAGACGCGGCGGTTTTGCTGCGGCAGGAAATCCATGGCGTAGTGGACCCCGTCGAGATCGCGGCCCGGTGCGCTCGCGAAAAAGTCGAAGGGGTGCTCTGAGCCACCAGCCAGCAGCAGTGCGTCGTGCATGTCCTCTAGCTTCTTAACAGAAACATCCTTACCCACGTGGACGTTGCAGTGGAAGACGACGCCTTCGGCCTCCATCTGTTTCACACGCAGGTCGACGATCCGCTTTTCCATCTTGAAGTCGGGGATGCCGTAGCGCAGAAGGCCGCCCGGCTTGGCGTTCTTCTCGTAGACGTGCACATCGTGGCCAGCGCGTGCGAGCTGCTGTGCGGCGGCGAGGCCTGCTGGGCCGGAGCCTACGATGGCAATGCGCTTGCCGGTTTTCGTTTCGGGTGGTTCAGGTACAACCCAGCCTTCCTTGAAGGCGCGATCGGCAATCGCGCATTCGATCGTCTTGATGGTAACGGGTATGTCTTCGATGTTGAGCGTGCAGGCGGCTTCGCACGGCGCGGGACAGATGCGTCCCGTGACTTCGGGAAAGTTATTGGTCGAGTGTAGGTTGACCGCGGCGCGCTCCCAATCGCCTTCGTAGACAAGGTCGTTCCAATCTGGGATCTGGTTGTTGACCGGGCAGCCTGTGTGACAATAGGGAATGCCGCAGTCCATGCAGCGCGCAGCCTGGACCTTGGTCTCTTCCTCGCTGAGCGGCAGCACGAACTCATGCCAATGCTTTACGCGCACCTCCACGGGCGCGTACGTGCGCTCGGCGCGTTCAAACTCCAGAAATCCCGTTACCTTGCCCATCGTCTTCCTGTGTCGTGGACTTGAGCTGCACCACTTGGCTGCGCCGCCGCCCGTCGTGTCCAATACGTCTTACAAAAGTCCGGCACCCACGCTCGAGACTTTTTCTTTGCGAATGGGTCAGTTATTGCCCGCGTCTGCTGTCTTGAGGCCAATCTCGAGCACCTCTAATCCCGTCGTGTCGGCGGCCTGCGCCTTGGCGATCTCAGCTAGGGCGCGCCGGTATTCAAGCGGCATGACTTTCTTGAACTTTGGCAGGAATTCTCGCCAGTTGGCGAGAATGCGCTTGGCTTTTGCCGAGTTCGTGTAATGGCCATGACGCGCGATGATATGGTAGAGGCGCTCCGCGTCACGCTTCGTCATGTCGCTCATGATCTCGACGAGCCCGTGGCTCTCGAGGTCGCCTGTCTGGCCGTTTGTGAGTTTATCAATCGCCTCTTGATCGGCCTCGATTGGCTCCAGGTCGACCATGGTGAGATTGCACATAGATTCAAGGGCGCCTTCCTCCTCGAGCACGTAGGCGATGCCGCCCGACATGCCTGCCGCGAAATTGCGTC
>JAUWCP010000107.1 GCA_030609245.1 Hyphomicrobium sp. | reverse complement strand
CGGAACGAGTATCGTGGCGCGGTGCAGGACCACGCGAACGGCAATCAAAAAACCGAACGCCATCAGGCCGGCCTGTAAGAGGTTGAGGGTCCCTTGCGACACCACCATATCCACGCCCCTGATCTGTTTCTCGAGGAGGCTCAGGGGCAGCGTCCCCTCGCCGAGTGGATTGGCAAGAACCTGACCAAGCCCGCGACCTTCGAGCACAAGATGGTTGAGGTTGTGGGCGATGTGGTAGGCGAAGGCGAGCGGCAGTGCCGCAAATGCGAACTGTGACAAGAGTTTTCCGAAGCCGATCGACACATTGTTCATACGGCCCGTGACCCAGACGACACCTGCAAAGAACGCTACCGGGATTAGTAGGCTCGCGCCAAACCCGATCGTGAAACTCCAAAGCAGCCGACCGGAATCGCCAACGGCCAAACCGAACTCACGCACCCAGTCTTCCCAGAATCCCATCATTGTTAGTCCGTGGAAGCCGGTCAGTGCTAACAGGCCAAGCATAAAGCACGCCTCGTCCCAGTGTGGTCGGGCATCCTGCATAGCTTCGGAACTTGGGCTCCTCAGACGCCACGCTACGTTCTGGTGTGGGCATGAGCGGGCGCAGTTGCCACATGACGTACAGTAGGTGTTCTGTTTGAGACGCCCCATGACGAGATGAGTGGGGCAGGGCTCGACGTCTTTGCTGCCGTAATAGCAATCAAGCGTCGTGCAGCTTGCGCAGATTGACGGGTCTGCCGGCCGGAGTTCCACGGGGGCAAGCTGGGAATAACATCCAACGGTGCGGCCGACCGGACAGAAATAGCGACAGAACGCCTTGCGCTCGAAGACTGCCAGGGAAAGTGTTGCAAGCACGACCATGGCAAGGGCGAGCATGGCTGTCGCGTACGGGCTGGTGGTCACACCGGCACCCAATTCAAGCCAGGTGAGCCCCACCAACAATATGAGTGCCGGCCACACAGTGCGTAGATACCTGGGCACACGCAGGTTTAGGCTGGTCTCCGGGCGAACCGTTCCCCAAAGGCGCCGGCGCACGAACACGGTGGCAAGCGTGTCCCATGGGCACACGGCGCACCAAGCCGAACCGAGGAAAAACACGGAGATGATAAGGCCCGCCCACCACAGGTTCCAGGTCAGAATGGTCGCCGCATTGCGCTCGGCAATCGGTGTTCCGTAAAGCCCAGCAACAATGACGAGTAGAAACAGAGCCACAAATACAAGCTTCAGGGCAAGCAGGATCCAAGCGTGAGATGTGATGTAACGGATAAGATCCCCGACCCCCGGCACGGCGACGAGACTAAAATGCTGCGTCTGTTTCGGATCATTGAACGCGGGCGCCGTGATTGCCCATGCGCAGACAATGGCCATGGATGTCAATACCGCGACACCCCAGGCAACCGGCAAGCCGGGATGTATCACTCGGCCCATCGCGTCTACGGTACATAGGCTGCCGGCAAGCGCTGCATCCAGTTCAGCAAGCGTCATGACTGGCCCTTCTGCGCGTCGTCGCGGGTCGCGCGGATCATGCCGGTCATCGCTCGCCGCCGTTGGATCAGACTGACTGTCACGAGAATTCCAAGAATGAGTACAGCGGTGATGCCAAGGGGTCCGACAGGTGGAGGAGCGCCAATGCGCAAGGGGAAATCAATGATGTAGGGCGCGCCCTCGGCATGGAACTCGGCCGTAACGATGTAGTCGCCTTCCTTGGAAAATACGAAGCCTTGGCGGTAGACGTTGTCATCTGGTCGTTGAATACCAAGCGTTTCTTCATTTGCACCGAAACCCAACCAAGCGGCCCATGAATTGTCGCGTACCTTGAAGGCGACTTTCTCCTGCAACGGGTTTTGATTGTCGATGCGCTTTGCATAGAGATGGATTCGTCCGGGTTCTTTGGGCCGCGGGAAGGCAGGAAAAACCATGTAGTTGACGAAGTAGTCACCAATCACGGTCTCAAGCTGCATGCTGGGTGGTGTGTTGGAATTCTCGTTCAAGGCGTAGGCCGGCCGACCAAGGATATGGTGTGCCACCGCCTCATTGCCTGCGCATAGGCACGAGACGAGCACCAGTAAGAACGCGAGAAATCTGGTCACGACGGTCGGCATTGGTCACACAGCATGTTTGGCTACGTCTTCCTGCGATCGGTCTACGATCCAAATCGGTTTGCTCGGGTGTGGACAGACTTCCACGCACAGACCACAACCAACGCATCCATAGCGTACATATGGTCGATACTGGTTCCACATCTTGAAACTGATGGCTTTGTCACCAAGCGGACATATGCTGACGCACGCGCCGCAAATCCCTTGGTCGACCCATGGGTAGCACGCCGAACGGTCAATCTCGGCAATCCCCATGTCGACTTTCTCGATGGGTGTGGTCGTTAAAGCGTTCGTCGGGCATACGTCGATGCACTTGCTGCAGAGAATGCAGCCTTTCTCAGCCGCATCGATATACGGTGTGTTGACCTTCGCGCCGCCGTCGCGGCCATGAAACCGGATGCAGCGCGGCGGGCAGACCTCACCGCATAAACCGCAACCGATACAGGCCACAACGAACTCGGCATCGTTCTTCAACGCACCGGGGGGACGCAAATAGTTGCGTTTAGGGATCTTAATACCGGGAGCCAGCAGCCGTGAAACCCCATAGGGAAGCATGACAGTGGCAAGCGTAGCCGTGCCAACAACAATGTTTTTTAAGAAGCTGCGGCGCTTCATCAAAGGGCCTCCGCCTTCTGCCCGCATGGCGTTGCGCTAGTGCTGCCCTGTTTCTTCTTCTGCCCACGGTATTGCCGTCCAAGGTGGCCCGGCCCTTGGTAGGGGTAGTCGGTCAGTCTTATTGTGAAGTCCAACGCATCCGTTGGGCAAATAGCGATGCAGGCGGTGCAGTTGTTGCATTCCTGACCGAAGTTATCGCGCAACGGGTCGAGGCCGAATTCACAGACGGCATTGCACTTTGCGCAATCGTTGCAACTTTCGACGATGCGGCGAATCCGGACGACCCTGTAGCGCCCAATAAGCGAATAGAGGGCACCGCCAGGGCAGACGTAGCGACAAAATCCGCGCCGCGCGACCAGAAGGTCGAAAAGAAGTGTGCCCAGGAAGAAGATCATTCCAGATCCAAATCCACCAAGGGCAATGGCGTAATAAATCTCCCGGCCTAAGATTGCAGGCGGGTAGACCGCCGCAACCATTACTGAGCCGGTCAACATTGATAGTGCGAGTCCGGCGGCCAGTACGCCGTACTTCATTCGCCTATCGAAATGCATGTTGCCGGTCTTCAGGCCGGCCCAGTGCAACCACGCACCGAGGTTTGTGTTCAATTCGTAAAGAAAGGTTGCCGGACAAATCCAGCCGCAGAAGAATCGTCCGAAGATCACCGTGAAGGCGATCGGAATAAGGGCGGTGAGAAAGAACGGCCAGTAGATCGACTGTGCCGCCGCGATCTGGCCTACGACGGCCAGCGGATCAGACAGTTTGAACCCCCAGAACGTACCCGACCAAGTATTGCCCTTGATGGCGTCGAGTTCGCTCGCGGGGTCGCTTACGAACGGTGCCGTGATCAACTCCATGGTGTCATAGAGTTGCTTTTCCGACAACGGTAGCAGGTCGTAAGCCCTCGCGGCGACATACGTCTGATAGACGTGCAACAGCGGCAGAAGGATGAGCATCAGGAAGACGAGGGTAAGAGTCACCCACCGCAGCTTGTTGAGATGACGCCATACGAAGAATGGCTTTGAACGTCTGCTCATCACCTACCCATAGTTTGGGATGACGCGGATCGCCTGGGGGAGCTGAATGCAGGAGCGTTCGCAAAGACCGCAGCCGACGCACTTGTCCGTGACATGTGGTTGTTCCAGCATGCCAACTGTGATGGCCACATCCGGCAACGGGCAGGCCCGATAGCACACACCGCAGGTTTTTCCCTGAAAAGACAGGCAGAGTTGTTCATCAACGCGAGCGCGACCCATGCTGACGCCTTCAACAATGGCTTCCGCCGTGCGCTCAACTTTCTGTATGGCACCGCTGGGACAGACGTCGCCGCATTTCATGCATAGGATGCAGCCCTTATCGCGTGGAATTATGTAGGGCGTGTCGACCGAGGCGAGCCCATTCTCCATGCCGAAATAGCTAATGCATCGGTTGGGGCAAACTTCCCCGCATTGGCCACAATGAATGCATGCGCTCAAGAAGTCGTCTTCGGGAAGTGCTCCCGGCGGACGTAGATACCGCAGGCCCGGCTGATTCAATGCCGACCAGGCATCTTCGGGCGCAATTGCTGCTGCCGCGCACGCGCTCAATGCCTTGAGGAAGTCTCTACGTTCCATCGTTTCGTGTCAGTTCTGCGTGCCTCCGCACCAATCGCCGGCGCACTATCAAATCTTTTCAATACGGCAGACACTCTTCTTAAAGTCGACCTGCCCCGAGACAGGATCCCAGATACGACTGGTAACACCGTTGGCAAGCCACTTATTCTTCTTGGGGTCTGCACTGTCGGCGACAGATAGATTCCACGGACCGAACATGTACCCACGTGGCACATTGTTGCGCGCCGGCTTGACGAGAGAGTTGGTTCCTACTTGCGCACGCGCTTCCAAAGAGCCGCGCCGCGTGATTACGCGCAATTTGTCGCCATCCTTGATGCCGAGATCCTTGGCATCTTCGGGATGCATTTCGACGTACATCTCCGGCACAAGCCGACGCGTTGTCGGACTGCGGTTGGATTTGGCCGTATGGAAGTGCTCATACACGACACCCAGCCCAAACCAATAGGGGAACTTGTCCTTGGGAATGTCCTGCCAAGGTTTGCCTCGAAAGCCCTCGTCAGGAATATCTGGAGTAAGGCCCTTGTCACGGGCTTCTTTGATGAGATCCATGTGGTCGATGGTGTACAGGTTTTCCTCGACTCCGAACCTCATAAGTTCCCGGGTTATTCTTTCGCGATCGCTGTAGTCCTGGTGCACAAGCTTGATGTGTACCTTTCCGTCGCCAGTGCGGAAGTATCCGTATGGGCGACTTTCCCACTTTCCTTCTTGCGCCATGAAGCGCCTTTTGGTTCCGCCACCTTTGGCAATCTCGTAGGTCGGGGCAGGCCACTGGATGCCACGCAGTTCCTCGAGTTGGCCATAAGGTGACGTGCCATCCAATTTTTCGACTTCAAGGATGCCTGTCAGGTCGGTGTCGGTACCTTTTGAAGCTTTGATGATGTCGCGGAAGATCTCTTGCGCATCATAGAACCCATCTTCCTTGCGCTCGTATGGCAGGATCTTATGGGCATCGAGCCCGAGAAGTTCCGCAATTTCCTTGGCCTTATCGATGACCATATCCATATCCGGTCGGCAGCCCTTTGGCGGCTCGGCGGCCTTTTGGCAGATATTAAGGCGCCGTTCCGACGAAATATAAATGCCTTCCACCTCGCCCCAGGTCGCTGCCGGGAAAATCACATCCGCGTAGAGGTTGTTGGGTGCGTGGCGGTAAATCTCCTGCACTACATTGAACGTCTTGGAGATCGCTGGTCGCACGAGATTGTACTGGTCGGGCAGGTCGATATGCGTCGCGTAGACAAAGAAGAACGCCTTGACGTCGCCCTTTAGCGCCCGCTCCATCATCCCGACGGCATAGCCCGGATTCTGCGAGTTCATCGCATTGACTAGGTTCTTTTCCGGGACCCGCCAATGCTTGGCCATATGTAGCCGGTGGTCGTCGTTGCTCAAGGGCTGATTGAACGGCAACCTCCCGGTCAGCCCGCCGGTAAAGCGCTCGCCCATCGCATTTGGTTGACCGGTCATGGAGAACGGTCCGCAACCAGGCTTCGCCAAATTGCCGGTGAGTGTCAGCAAATTGATAATCGAGATAACGTTGTGCTGACCGTGAATATGCTGGTTATAGCCGATGCCCCACATGATGATGACACCGCCAAAGCCATTGCCCGATTGCTTGCCACCGGCCCGTGCGATCCGTTTGCGTGTCGCATCTGCGAACATTCCGGAAATGCGGCGGATCAGGTCGGGAGACACGTCGTGGTTTGGTCCACCCATGCGATCCTGGACCTGTTCGGGGCTGTAGTCGGCAAGCACGCCATCAACATAGTTCTCCCAGCCCGTCGTGTGTTCTTTCAGGAAGTCCCAATCGATTACATCCCTGTGGTCCTTCAGCAAAACGTGAGCGATGGCATTGAGGAAACTAATGTCGCCGTTGAGTATGGGAACGTGGACCGAATTTTCGGGGTTGATGTCCTCGTAGCCCATCACTGTTCCCGTCCGGCGAGGATCGACGACGACCGTCGGGATATCTTTCTTCTTCTTATGGTCGGCCGCGCGCCAAAAGATAATCGGATGCGACTCCCGTGCATTGTGACCGAAGTGCATGATCATGTCGCAAAGCTCGATATCTTCGTAAGCCAGCGGCGGCGTATCTGATCCTAACGTCGCAAAATAGCCGGTAACAGCCGAGGTCATGCACATGCGGGCGTTGGCCTCGATCGTGTTGGATCCGAGTATGCCCTTCATGAAGAGGTTTTCGAGGTATTGCCCCTCCGTGGTGAGCTGCCCGGAGCCATAAAGCCCAATCGAGTTTCCGCCGTATGTTTTTGCGAAGTGAGCAATCTTGTGGGCCACCATGTCGGAGGCCTGCTCATAGGGCACGCGGACAAAGTGCTCCTCATCAAAGGATCCCTTTGTCTTGGACACATAAGCCAGGTCGCCATGATCGGGTTTGTTCCATTCTTCCCAGACATCCGTGCGAACGTAGGAATCTCCCTCCATGCGGTCCACGTACATGGGTTCGGCAGCGGTCAGACCCTTGATGCATTGCAGACCGTAGTTGGTGGGGTGGTCCTTATCCGGGCGCATGGAGACGATCTTGCCATTCTCCACCTGTATGATCGTGCCGCAGCCAACCCCACAGTACGGGCATTGGGCAATCGCCGTCGACCGGGTTGCCTCGCTCCCCTCGGCTGCCGCGGGCGCTGCCTCTAGCTCGGGATTGGCGCCAACCATGAGCCCGGCACCGGCGGCAGTGCCGGAAATAAATGCCCCGGTTTTCATGAAGTCGCGGCGGGACCACCTATTCTTGATCCGTTTCATGAGTTGCTTGCCTCTCGTTAGTTTTTTCCAAGGCTGCGCAGGTAAACAATAATGTCATCGATCTCCTGATCAGAGAGGTTGGCAAGGGCGCTAGCCCCATTGAAACCGCGCATGCGTGTGTTTGAACGACCCTGCTTGATCGTTGTGCGAATGAAGCCGTCGGACGCCTTGTTCAAGAAGCCCAGTTGCCCAATGGCTGTTCCGGTGCCTCCCGACTCATAACCGTCGCCTTTAACGCCGTGGCATGTGGCGCAGATATTTTCGAACCACAGTTTCCCGAGTCTTGGATCGCCGTGGGCTGCGGGTTGTGCGTCGATCTCCTTCGACCGGTTGGGCCTCTCCGTGTGGGAGCGGAGATAAGCGACGATGGCCACAATTTTCTCGTTTCCAAGATATTCGAAGGGTGGCATCCCGGTGTCGACGCGCCCATCCCAAATGGTGCCTAGGAGGAATTCATCTGAGGCGGTAGCCAACAGCTCTGGATTGGTCAGAGAGGGTGCCACGCCGGGAGATCCGATAGCGTCGGGCTGGTGGCAGGGGGCACAGTTTTCGTCAAAT
>JAUWCP010000127.1 GCA_030609245.1 Hyphomicrobium sp. | reverse complement strand
GCATCAACAGGCCGAACACATGACCGCACCCAACCAGATCTGCATCACATGCCAAATGTTCTTGCCAAACACGCGCCGTCCACACATGACCCAAAGCGGACATCCGGGTCTCGATGAGCGTCACGATTGGAGGGGACCTCGGGGTTTGATTGCGACCAAAGGCTAGGTCCATTTTTTCAGGCTCTCTGATACCGATACGCCTCTGTTCGATTGATCCATGGCGATCGAGCCACTGGGTAGGAGTTCGTACCGGAGTGTTCAATCTAATGTTCATCAAGAAAAGTCTGTTGGTGGTTGGTCTCACCGCCACCCTCGCGGCCGTGGTCGCATGCACCGGGGCCGACAATCGTGTCGTGGCGGCGGAGATCCACGACGGGGTCCACCCGTCACCCGCTGTCATCCTTCAGGTGCTCAAGGCATTCGACAATCCGGAAGGCGCGATCTTCAGCGCCGATGGCAGCCATGTGTTCATCTCTAACGCTGCCGAGGCCGGGGATCTGTCCGAAGGCTTTGGTTGGATCGAGGGCGCGGGATACATCAGTAAGCTGGATGTCAAGGCCAACGGTGAGTTGGCGATGGTCGAGAAGAAGCTGATCGACGGCCTGACCGGGCCGCTCGGCATGGGCGTCCTGCCAGTGGCTACAGAGAAGTTCCCGGCCGGTACGATCTTTCTGTGCACCGGCTCGGCACCGTTCGTCGATAGCGACGGTCAGGTGGTCAAGGACCCAACCCGCATGCGCAGTAAGCTTCTGGCGTTCAACGAAGCCGGCGAAGTACTCGGCCAGATCGACACCGGCCAGGGGTCGGTGTTCGAGGCGATCAACGGCAGCCCGATCATCCTGATCAACGCTCTGGGGTTCGACGCCGATGGCAACGTCTACGTCACCGACACCGCAATCGGGGCCGATCAGTTTGACCCGCCGTTCGAGGGTAAGGGCGGCCTCTGGATGATCCCGCACAGCGCGCTTGACGCTCTCGCGGACGGCCGGGCGCCGGCCGATCCGCCGATGTTCCTCGAGGTCCCCGGCAACCCTGACGGGGTCGAGGTCTCACCGACCGACGGCAAGGTCTACGTCAACACCGTCGGGGCATTCGCCGACTTGGCCGACCCGGCGAATGGCGGCATCTACGCGCTGACCAAGGAGGACATCGCCAACAACAAGCTGCCGGCGCCGGTCGACGGCAACCTGGGCGCGCTCGACGGCCTCGACTTCACCGCTGGTGGCGTGATGCTGAACGCCCAGATCCGTGCCGACATTCCCGGCAAGGTTACGGTCAGCTGCAAAGGCAAAATTGCCACCACTCTCGCGCTCCAGCCAGGTGGCACCATGTCCGACCTGAACGGGCCCGCCGACCTGGCGGTCCGGCGCAACGCCGATGGCGCACAGCTGGTGGTGATTCCCGAACTCTACGCCCGCGACGCTACCCCCGGTGACGACGAGGTCACCGTGCTCGCGCTGCCGGCCGGGTTCGATGCCGCCTGTGCCCGGTGATGTATCGGGCTGGTCGACGCATCGGCCAGCCCAACTCACCTCTAAGTTAGAATGTGGCGCTTGTTGGCAAGCTTATAGGCTGGCTGAGGCGGAGCGTAGGCCAATGCACAGGCTGGCGGCAATGTCGTTTCTGGAGCCAGCGGCCCATAGTCGAATGAGGATTGGTGATGTCCGCTAAGTGCCAAAAGCGGAAATCAGAGCATTCCGGACGAATGGCCGCACACGTTGCACAGTTACCAGCCTCCCGACGCACTAGAGATCTAGCTTCTGAGGTCGAACCAAACTAATATTCCGACTGGACCGGTCGGTGCAGGGTCCTCAATTTGGCCACACTGGCGCGCGTGGTGGCCACTTTGAACGGCTCGCGTCGGGAGGCGGGGAGCGCAACTCGTGGAGTGCCCGCTAAGCGGGGCAATCAGCAGTCTGTGCGACGACAAGGATTTCGTGGTCGTAACGCAAAGTGGGGAACTTCGTCTTTGGAAAAAGCAGAGTCATCTGGTCAAGCTGCCAGAGCGCGCGATTGGGTCTCAATTCTCAATGGCTATCGTGAGCCGAACACCCGACGTAGCGCCTTCGAACTTGCAATCACGGCCGGTGCATTTGTCCTATTTTGGATCTTGATGTGGGCCACGCTTGGGTTTGGCTACTGGTTCACTCTCCTCATTGCTGTGCCCGCAGCGGGCTTCCTCTTGCGCCTTTTTTTGATCCAGCACGACTGTGGCCACGCGGCCTTCTTTCGGAGTCGCCGCACAAATGACTGGATTGGTCGCGTCATCGGTCCTCTGACGCTTACGCCCTACGACTATTGGCGGCGCAACCACGGCATCCATCACGCCAGCTCTGGCAATCTGGAGCACCGTGGCATTGGCGACGTCGATACGCTAACGGTGCGCGAATATCTTGCGCTACGCAGATGGGGGCAACTTCGCTACCGGCTCTACCGTCATCCGTTCGTGATGTTCGGTCTCGGCCCCGCCTATCTGTTCCTCGTTCGGCATCGGCTTCCCATCGGACTGATGCGCAAGGGGTGGCAGCCTTGGGTCAGCACCATGGTGACCAACCTGGCGATTGTGCTCCTTGTCGCCGCAATGACGTGGCTGGTCGGTATCGGTCCATTCTTGCTTGTGCATTCGCCGATCATGTTGCTCACTGCTTCGATCGGCGTGTGGCTGTTCTACGTCCAGCACCAGTTCGAGAATACATTGTGGGCCGCGCCCCCCGACTGGAGCCTGCACGAGGCGGCACTGTATGGCAGCTCGCATTATGATCTGCCGCCAGTGCTGCGCTGGTTCACGGCCAACATCGGGGTGCATCATGTGCACCATCTGTGCAGCCGAATTCCCTTTTATCGCTTGCCTCAGGTGCTGCGTGACCACCCGGAGCTTGCGAAGATTGGCCGGCTCACCCTCGTCGAGAGCCTGCGCTGCGTGCGTCTGGTCCTCTGGGACGAGAGCCGTCAGCGGCTGATCTCGTTTGGCGATTTGCGCAGGGCGCGGTCAGTCGCTGGGACGCCCTGATCTTTATCGACACATTCGATGCAATTCCGCTTTGCCCCCAGAAGCAGACATTCTGTGAGGCGGCGCCAATATCCGCTATGTGCCAAAATCGGACTTTGGCTTAGATCATGCATGTTAGATCATGCATGGATGGTGGGTCGGCATGGTCATAGGCATTAACACTTGCTTAAGTTTGATCGCCGGGGTCCTGGGGGCCTTGGGGTAGAACCACAAGGCCTCACCGCAGGCCGTGCAAGGTGCTTTCAGTTGATGGTCGGATTACGAAACGGGAAAACCAGTCAGCAGACGCCGGCTGTCGGGTTCATGGCGAACCCCAGGAAAGGGAATGTGATGCCTGAGAGCGTGCAGGAAGCAGTTCGCATGCACCTTGATCATGGCAGGGCTTGCCTCAACGAGGACAAGTATGACGACGCCATCGCGTGCTGTGACAAGGCCATCGCACGCGACCCTAATGAGGCCACCGCCTACTCCTTGCGGGGCAGCGCCTACCTACACAAGGGCGAACTCGACCGCGCCATTTTCGACTGCAGCGGGGCCATCGTGCTCCGCCCCGATGATGTCGTTGCCTACGCTGCGCGGGGCTGCGCCTACATTGAGAAGGGTGATGTTGACCGCGCCATCGATGACTTCGATATGGCCATCGAGCTCAACCCCAAATGGACGAAGACCTACGCCTTGCTGCGAGGCTGCGCCTACAATGGAAAGGGCGAGGTTGACCGCGCCATCGCGGACTTCCGAAAAGTGCTTGAGATCGACCCGTCGGATCAAGACGCGAAAGACAACCTCAGGCGCATGGGCGTGACGCCCTGATGGCCTTCTTCTCGTAGCGTTATTCGATGTCACGACGACAGCGATCGGAATTCGGTTTCTTGTTGTTCGTAGGTGCGTTGAAGGTCAGTGATGTAATCGCGAACGATAGGAACGGCATCGCGTTTGCGGGCCAACTGCATGTGAAAGACAAGCTGGCTGCCGGTGCGGAACATCATTTCGGCGCTAATCAAGTAGAACTCCCACATGCGCGCGAAACGGGCGTCGTACATGGCTTCGATCTTATCACGATTGGCCTCGAAGCGTTGCGCCCAATGGGCAAGAGTTTTCGCGTAATGAAGCCGCAAGAACTCGAGATCAGTGACCCAAAGGCTGTTTTGTTCGACGACTTCGAATACTTCCGATAGCGCGGGAGAGTAGGCGCCGGGAAAAATGTATTTACGCAGCCATGGGCTGGCGGTTCCAGGCGGGCTCATATGGCCAATGGAATGGATGAGCGCCAGTCCATCATCATCCATGAGTTCATTGATCTTACCAAAGAACTCGCCGTAGTGATGAACACCCACGTGCTCGAACATGCCAACGGACACGATGCGATCGAAGCGGTCTTCCACCTTACGGTAGTCTTTGAGTTCAAAACGAACGCGGTTGTCCAATCCGGCTTTGCGCGCGCGGGCATTGGCCAGTTCAAATTGCTCTTTGGAGAGCGTGACGCCGACAACCTCGACGTCCGCCAGACGCGCGAGATAAAGCGCGAGGTCTCCCCAACCACAGCCAATGTCTAGAATTTTCAGCCCCGGCGAGAGATTGAGCTTGGCTGCCAAAAGCCGCAGCTTGTTGCGCTGCGCTTGCTCGAGCGTATTGTCGTCTTTTGTGAAATAGGCGCAGGAATACTGCAATCCCTCATCGAGAAAGAGCTTATAGAAGTCATTGCCCAGATCGTAATGATGCGCCACGTTCTGCTGTGCTTTACCGATTGGGTTCGCCTGCTGCCCTTTCTTGAACATGCGCGATACCCGGCGCAAAACCTTTTGCAGAGGGTAAGAGCCAAGCGACAGGCGGTTGAGCGAAAACAGTGTCAGGAAATCGCGAAGTGTCGAGTCCTCGAAGCTCATGCGCCCATCCATGTAGGCTTCGCCGGCGTTCAGTTCGGGATTGAAAACGAGCTTGTAGTAGAGCGACCGGTCGCTCAAGCGCATGGTGACGTTCGGTCCGGGCTGCCCGGAAAACACATGAACCTTGCCGTCGGCATCAATGATCTTGAGGGTGCCCACGCGAACGAAGGACTTCATCATATGAGAAAGGGGGAACATCTATTCGTCTGCCTCGTTTAATCCTACATTCCCATCATAACCGTCGGATCTGAGCGCCAGGGTAACTGTTGGGGCTCTCGACGCCAAGATCGTCGCGCATTCTCAATATATTACTCAACAGATGGCAGAGGTCTCGGTGCCGATAATGTCCGCTTTGGGTAAGAAGCGGACATGGCGTCCACTGACGTGGTTGTCCTCCCCTCCCCCACACGATACTCCCACGCATTCCGCCCCGCGGGCGCATGCTTACGACAGTCTCAAGTTACGGAGGTCGTTTGACGCACAGAAAGAAACGAAGCGGCCTCTACTCGCTGGAGTCATCGGCATTGAGCCAGTCAGCATCATCTTTCGAATCGAACGAGTTTTGGTTTCCCTCACATGTGACAATCGATGAGTCGCACCGGGCGTAACTGATCGTCTTCGCGGTGACCTTCTCGTCTCGAGAGTCATCAAATTCAGATTGAAGCACAACGATCTTGAGAGCGTCGGGTACGATGCGCGCGCTTGCGCCATTTGAGTGGAGCCATCCTTTTCGACCTAAGGGAAATTTGCTGCTGTACACATTGAATTGAACTTTGTAGGCGCCACTACCTTGAGCTTCAGGGATCTTGATGATGTATTTTTGCGGCGTTCGCACGTTCACTAAGACTTGGTCTCCGCTGTAGTCCTGTGTAATTCGCACGTTGGCCCAACCCGATGAACTGTCGGGTTTCACCATGCCGGCTAGACCAGCAAAGCTGGTGGTCAGCGACTTGATAAAGAATTGACTTCCTTCGATGTCGCCGCAGCCGTAATTCCATTGCTTCAGCTCAAGTTGCGGCTTCGTAGGCACCTGAGGAGCGGCGCCTACGACCGTCACGCCGGTGCTGGCTTGAGTATCTCTACAAACTCTCAGCACGAGTTCGCCCTGCACAACATAGGGCCCAACCGAAAAGTTCTCGTACTCGGCACCTAATTCTATCAACGGGATCGAACCGTAGTTTCCAGGCGTTCGGACTATGCCCTCGTCCCATTCGGCGGCCTGGATAGTGCCCGGAATACCGTTCAAGAGCACTGCGGCAACAGCAGATATCGATAAGCGTCTGGCGTACATTACAACCTCACACTATTACAGCTTGGCGGCGCTTTGTTCATTCTCAAGCCGCCCTCTCATGGTTGCATCGTCTAGTCTTAGAATGCCTTTTGCGTTGCCTGGCAACGATACAAACAGATAAGGGTTATCGCCGCCGCAAACGCCCTGCATTCTCGGGTATCATACGATCAGGAGTGGACATGATCGAGGTGACGCAAACGGGAAACTCAGATCCGCTCGAGTTCGATGTCCTGGTCAGCGACGGGAAGGGTAAGACCCGCCCTCAGGTTACGATGGCGCGGGGGAATTTTGAGAGTCTGACGCACGGGACGTGCGCTCCGGAGCGCTGCATCGAGGCCGCCTTCCGCTTTCTGCTCGACCGGGAACCAAAGGAGGCGATCCTCGCCCGCTTCGATGTGACCGTCATCTCACGCTACTTCCCCGAGTTTGAAACGGAACTACCGCGTTATATCGCACAAGGCTGACGTGGCAGCGTCCGCTTAGTGCCGATAGCAGACATGCGGCCAAGTGCCGATAACGTCTGCTAGGTGCCGAATGTGGAAATCGCCGGTTTGAACCCGATGGTCATGCTGACCTAA
>JAUWCP010000161.1 GCA_030609245.1 Hyphomicrobium sp. | reverse complement strand
GCGGTCAAGCCGGCCTTTCGCGGGTCAAACGTCAACTTGTTCGGCTATGGCGAGTGCGTCGTCAACCTCGACACCGAGATAACGAACAGTGCTCTCGATCTTGGTATGCCCCAGCAGCAATTGGACGGCGCGCAGGTTGCCGGTTCGGCGATAGATCAGCGTAGCTTTCGTTCGCCGCAAGGAATGCGTGCCATAAAGGGTGGGGTCGAGCCCGATCATGGTGACCCATCGGGCGACGAGACGGGCATATTGGCGCGTTGACATGAAGCGACGCGAGCCGGGTTGTGCCGAGAAGAGGAAGTTGCCAGGCTTCTTGTTGGCCGCCCGCAGATAGTCTTCTACGGCCTGGCGGGTCTGCTCGCTCAACTCAAACCGAACCGACCGACCAGTTTTTCGCTGTCGCACCGTTGCACGCTCAAGTGCATATCCATGAGGGGCCACGTCCTCGACCTTGAGGGCGACGACGTCACAGCCGCGCAGCTTGCTGTCGATGGCCAAGTTGAAAATCGCCAGATCCCTGGTTCGTCCCAGGGCTTGGAGCTTGGTTCGGATCGACCACACGTGCTTGGGTCGAAGGGGTGGCTTGGGTCCAATCAGTTTGCCCTTGTTCCAAGGTTGGCCGTTCTTTTCTTGTACGTGGTCGTGTTGATCTTCCATGGACATGCGGACCGTTTGTGCGGGACTTTTGCGGGATTGGGTTCCGCACGGTGCTGAATTGAGGGGCAGTGTCTGCAACGGGCGCCCTACTAACTGGTTGATTTTGCTTCTGTCGAACTTCCAAATTCGTCCTTTGATTCCGCCATGCGGAGGTTCGAACCCTCCCGCCCCAGCCAATATTTCCGGGACTTGAGCGCAATCCATTCTGACTCTGTTTGTGCGTGTCATTCTGACTCTTGGCCTCCGTCTGTTCGCAAAGCGGGTTTCATCAAGCGCTCCTCTCGATGAAACTGCGTCGCTTGCGGGCGGCTGCGATGCGCTGGAGTTGTGTTCGTTTGACATAGATGCGAGCTGCCGCAGGCGTCTGGTGTGCGGATAGAGCCATGACCTGAGCCTCCGTGAGACCTGCATCACCAAGTTCTGTCATGCCACCGTGTCGGCAAGCCGCGAAAGTGACGTGAGCAGGTAGACCAGCTGCCTTGCGAGCTTTCTGAACGAGGTGCCTGGCGTGCTCAAAGCTGTAGAGACGTGGTGTGCGTAAACCTGTGTCCGGGTTCTTAGGTCCGCGTAGCGGTTCAAAGAGCACGATCGGAACGCCAAGACGAGGAACGCGTTTCAGATACGCCTCAAGTTTTGGGTAAAGCAGCTGACCTTCTTCGTCTTCGAGTGGTTGCCAAATACTCAGCTTCGTCTTCTTGTGGTCAATCCTGATCTCCAGCGGCCGTTTTGGTGGACGGTAATCTGTCCACGACAGGTAACCAGCGAGAACGTTCTCGGGACGCTGCAACAACTCAAGGCAGATGATCGGAACGGCGCCCAAGGCCGGGTGCCCCAAGCCAGCCAATGCCTCCGAGAGAGCGTACGCCTGCTCGCGTGTAGCAGGTAGTGTCGTACCGTCACTTTGCACGCGTTCCAATCCGACGAATGGATTGAGCGCGATCCGGTCACGGGGGCTGGATGGATTGGGAATCAGGAACTCTGAGGGGTATCTGCAGGCTACAATCTTCCAGGCCCGACGCGCAACATCAATTGGATAGTTTGCTTGGCGCACGGCACCCTTGGAGCGGAGCATTTCGTAAAGCTTGTCAACCGCTGCTGGCGATAGGGAAGCAACGGGCAATTCGCCGACGCGGCCCCTCTTGCCCGTCCTGGCGTCCGTTAGATCGGTGTTGAGATCGGCTAGGCGATTGAGGGCTTCCCGATAGTCTGGCTCTATGCGCCGCCGCAGACCGAACCTCAACACCAAGCTGAAACATTGTTGCGGGAAATCCAAACCCATTGCGAGCATGCCATCGGTAGCTACGTGCCGGCCTCAGACCTTGAGCGGTTCTATGGCGAGCTGTGCAAAGAGCGTGGTTGGGAGCCGCGCTCGTGGCATGTCATCGGCCGCGAGATTGGCAAGATCACTAAAAGGGTTGGCAAGCGGCGCGACGGCCGACGATTTGTGGCCTACAAGATTCCGCGCGCGCATTAACCTCCAGTCGTCGCCCTCAGCTCCGGCCTTTTCCAGTGGATTGCCACACATTGAGCAAATGACAGCGGTATAGGGCGCTTGGCTGCTGCTGGATGTCCTCCCTTCGGCCGGCAGCGCCTACCAGACTAGCCCGGATGGCTAGCGCACTCGCTGTCCGGGCCTTTTGGCAAGCACTACTGCCATGGGGATGGACGGGGCCCATGGACATCATCACTCGAAAAGAAGCAAAAGCGCGGGTTGACCCGTTACTTTACGGGCGAGCCCTGCAAGCATGGGCATGTAGCGGAGCGCTTAACGAGTGGCGCGACGTGCGTGGTTTGCCACAATCAGATGAACGCCAATGATCGCGCAACGAATAGCGAAAGGATCAAGCAATATCAGGCCACGTATTACGCCAACCCGGAGAACAAAGCCCGGCATAAACATTGGATGGCGGAATACTACAAAGACAACAGTGAAGCGTATGCGGAAAGGAACAAGAGGTGGCGCGCAGCGTACCCAGAAAAAAACCGAGCACTTACTCGCAAATGGCGCAGGAACAACCGTGAAAAGTATTTGAGGCTACGTGCACAATGGCGCGACGAGAATCGTGAGGAGCTAAACGCTAAGGCCGCAGAGCGGCGCAGGCTCAATCCAGAAGCGCAAAAAGAGGCACGAGCGAAATATAACAAGACCGCAAAGGGGCGCGCGAAGGACCGCGCTTATAGAAAGCTTCGGGATGCCCGCAAACTGAAAGCTACGCCGCCCTGGCTCACGGAAGAGCACCGCCAACAAATCAAAGACATCTACGAACAGGCGGTGCTCGCCGAAAGACTAACCAATGTTAAGCACCACGTTGACCACATCGAACCGCTGAAGGGTAAGGATTGCGGTGGGCTTCACGTGCCTTGGAACCTTCAAATTCTCACCGCCAGCGAGAACGCTACAAAGGCAATCGCCCAGTCCGGCATTTCCACTGGAAGAAGCTGTAGATTGCATGCAAGAACGCTGGCAAAGCTTCAAGAATAGATACGGATCCGCTTTGGAATGGGCGTTCATAGCTGTGCCGCCCTCAATCGTTGCTGGGGCGTACTTTATCAGTTCGCCGAGACTCGAAGCCGTTATGGGCTTTTTCGCTGGATGGCTTATCGCCTCTTTTATTTGCGTATGTGCCTCCGATCGCAGGTACTACCCCCTAAACTGCATCTCAGGACCAGCTCTAATTTTGGTGTGGTTTGTATTCGTGCCGCTGACGCTAGTTGCAGCGCTTGTCAGTTGAAGGTTTGGAGCCCGTGAGGGCTTCAGCACGGCAGATAAGGGCACGTGATCACGCAAGGGAAACGCGCGGCGACCTGGTGGAGTGCCAAGCTTTCGGGAGCTACCCTAGCCGCGCATCGGAATCTTGGGCTTATTCGCGCTTATGAGAAAGGGAAGCCCACCCATTCTCCCCGGGTCTGGGGCCCCGATGCCGCGGGTGAATCACGTAAAATAAGACCATCGAGTCGCGCGAGGAGGGAAGGCGCTGCGTAATTGGGCTCAAGATGGCGGCGTAACAGAGGGGAACTGCAACGGCGGGGGCCAAAGATGAGGGGATCCACTGAACATGCTTTACATCAAGACGGATGGATACTCAGGGACGCCCTGAGACGACAGATGCCCGACCTCGATGACAGCGAGTTCGCCAAGGTCATGCTCGATATGGAGGGCGACGGCCTGGCAGAATTCAAGCTGGTGGAGGGCACGACCTGGATGCGGGTCACGCATCTGGGCCTGTCCACCGCTGACAAATGGCAGGACGCACTAGCGAGGGCACATTGACGAGGCGAGTTGCAAACTGGCCGAGACGATGATGACACGGTAGTTCAAAGCCGCCCGAGCCACGCAAGCTTTGCGCACGTGGTGCTCGCGGTACGGAGGTGCCGGGGGCAGCGCCGGCCGCGGCGACTGGACCCCAGAATAAGGGAGGGGCTAGCAATAGTGAGAGCGTTTCATCTCAATGGAAAGAGGCTGTTGCAGATGCATTCTCCCCTCTAGCGATAGAGAGGCGGAGAGCGCAAGCGGGTTTGAGATGAAAATGCCAGATAGGCGGCGTGAGTGCGGGCAAATCAGTTTAGAGTGCCGACGAGATTTCGGACGAGGGGGCACGAATGAGCGGAAACGCAACTCGGAAATTGAATGAGGCAACCGAAGCCTTCATGGGTGATCTTGAGGGTGCACGAGAGATCATGATGCGCATTGCGCAAATTCAGGCCAAGATGTCACAAACCATGGACGAATGCCTGGCCGAGTTTCGTGCGTTGTTTCCGGCGCCGGAGCCGCAACAGCTGCAGCCAACAAACCACTATGGCAATCCGGGCACTCTAAACCAAGAAGAGCTGCCGCGGATGATGCAACCGGCGAACAGCAAGCGTTACGACCAATAAGACAGGCGCAACGCTTAAGGTCCGTCGCGTTACGGACCTTTCAGATCAATCCCATATGGCTCCGGCCAACAGTGCGCCTTGCGCTCGTTGCAATGAGTGCATTTCAGCCGGCGCACGATCAGCAGCGGCGTTTCCATATCCAGATGATGTTCGCTGGCAAACTCACGAGGCTCGGGCGTAATGCTGTGCCCGCACGAGTTACAACGCAGCCAAAGGCGATTGCCTAAGCTTTCTACGTGGGCGAGATGAACCTCGCGCGAATTCCGGCAGTCTCGTGTAGCCCACCTAGCCGTTCTTCACACGGCTCCCAACGAATTGAATGATCTCGGCCGCCGACATAGATCCTGGCGGCGGCGATTGACCGGCAGCTATGGTGAAAACCCTGATGTAAGTGTCCTGTCCTGGTTTCACCAATTGGATCTTTGCTCCAGGATCAAACGTCGTGTGAGCCGTGTTTCCGCTTACGGTGGTCCGTGCGGTCGAAGCGGTTTCAATGTAGCCAGTTCGCGTCGCGTCCTCTGAACTGACGATCATGAAGTGCGTGGCACCAGCAGCCCTGGTCGTCTCGGCCGCCTTTAGCAGCGTATAATCTTGGATTTTAACGTTGCTGGTGTAGGCGTTGCCACGTGAAACGATGCGGAACGTGTTTCCCGTGATCTGCTGAGATTTCACGCCCCCGCGAAGCCCATCTCCTGATAAGGAGTAGAGCATCCTGCCAACACCACAACGATTAGCGCGATACGCCAATGCATGGGACGTCCCCAATGGCACCTCCCGCAGGTTGTACCGGGTATAAGGCAAAAGGGGAGCAGTGAGCCCCCCCAATCGCTACCTGCTCTTGATTGTGAGCAGCAGGACCAGCCATCGCGTGGACATCGCTAGCCGCATTTTGAGTTTCAGTGCTCGCATGCTTCCCCCCCTTCCTTATTGGCCCCATTCGCGGAGCAGACGGCAGGTCCATCATGGGTTGCGTACTATTTATGATTTTGTGATTCTTGGCGGGACCTGGGGCCGGCGAGTGAGTGCCAGGCTCAAATTTGTGGAATTGTGCCTATTGAGCTACATTGTAGCCCAGTAGTAGTTAGGAGGCACTCTCATGAATGATGATGTTGTGCGTGCGAGGATTGATGCCAAGACCAAGAAGAAGGCGGCTGCCGTCTTAGAAAAGATGGGGCTGACGCCGTCTGC
>JAUWCP010000198.1 GCA_030609245.1 Hyphomicrobium sp. | reverse complement strand
ACTGACCTTCGCTCACGCCGATGATATCGCCAGTAAGATTTTTGCCCTGTTCGAGGCGGGCGAATTTGACGTGGCGACTATCTACTTTGCCCGGTTCAAGTCGGTCATATCACAGATACCGACGGCGCTGCAGCTCATCCCCGCAAAGATCGCGGAGGACACCGGCGCTGACAAATCGGCCGGCCCAGAGGCTGTTCACGAGTACGAGCCGAGCGACGAAGAGGTGCTCGGCTATCTAATCAGTCTCAACGTCTCCACGCAGATCTTTCGCGGGCTTTTAGAAAACGTCGCCTCGTTCTATGGCGCGCAAATGAGCGCGATGGACGCCGCGACGCGCAACGCGGGCGAGATGATCGATAAGCTGACGCTCCAGTACAATCGCCAGCGTCAGGCCAACATCACCAAAGAGCTCATTGAAATCATTTCGGGCGCCGAGGCGCTTTGAGCACCACGGATTAAGGGTACAAGGAACGCAAGATGGCAAACAATGTTGGTCGTATTCGGCAGGTAACGGACGCCGTTGTCGACGTGCAGTTCGATGATCAATTGCCTGAGATCTTGAGCGCTCTGGAGACCCAGAATCACGGCGTGTGCCTTGTGCTCGAGGTGGCGCAGCACCTTGGTGAAAACACCGTGCGCACCATCGCCATGGATTCCACCGAAGGCCTCGTGCGCGGCCAGGATGTGACCGACACGGGTGGGCCGATCTCGGTGCCTGTGGGCGAAGGAACGCTTGGGCGCATCATGAACGTTATCGGCGCGCCGGTGGACGAGGCCGGTCCCATTAAAACCGATGCCAAACGCGCCATTCACCAGCCTACGCCCTCCTTCGAGGATCAGGCGACGGAGGCGGAGATCCTGATCACCGGCATCAAGGTGGTCGACCTTCTGGCGCCCTACGCCAAGGGCGGCAAGGTCGGGCTCTTCGGCGGCGCCGGCGTGGGCAAGACGGTGCTGATCATGGAGCTGATCAACAACATCGCTAAGGCTCACGGCGGTTATTCGGTGTTTGCCGGTGTCGGCGAGCGCACGCGCGAGGGCAACGACCTCTATCACGAGATGATCGAGTCGAACGTCAACGTCGACCCGAGAAAAAACAACGGCAGTGCGGCTGGCTCGAAATGCGCCCTTATCTACGGTCAGATGAACGAGCCGCCCGGCGCGCGCGCGCGCGTAGGGTTGAGCGGCCTAACGGTTGCCGAGTATTTCCGCGACCAGGGCCAGGACGTGCTGTTCTTCGTGGACAACATCTTCCGCTTCACGCAGGCGGGCTCGGAGGTGTCGGCGCTGCTGGGCCGTATCCCTTCCGCCGTTGGCTATCAGCCGACACTGTCGACTGACATGGGCGCTCTTCAAGAGCGCATCACCACGACGCAGAAGGGCTCGATCACGTCGGTTCAGGCGATCTACGTGCCGGCCGACGACTTGACCGACCCCGCGCCTGCTACCTCGTTTGCGCATCTCGACGCCACGACGGTGCTCTCTCGCGCCATCGCCGAAAAGGGCATCTACCCTGCGGTTGACCCGCTCGATTCGACCTCGCGCATGCTCGATCCGCGCGTCGTTGGCGAGGAACACTATGCGGTCGCGCGTAGGGTCCAGCAGATCCTGCAAAGGTACAAGGCGCTGCAAGACATCATTGCCATTCTCGGCATGGACGAGCTTTCCGAAGAGGACAAGCTGGCCGTGGCGCGAGCCCGCAAGATCGAGCGCTTCCTTTCGCAGCCGTTCCACGTTGCGGAAGTGTTCACGGGCACGCCTGGAACGCTCGTTGGACTGACCGACACCATCAAAGCCTTCCAAGGTCTGTGCGATGGTGAGTACGATCACTTGCCCGAACAGGCATTCTACATGGTCGGCACGATCGAAGAAGCAATGGCAAAGGCCGAGAAGCTTGCCGAGGCGGCCTAGGTAGCGGGCTCCGCGGCAGCCGCGAAAGGATACACCTATATGACTGGGGACGATGCGAACCAGGAAACTCCCGACACCAATGGCTTCGGCACGTGTTGCGAAGATTTGGAAGAGGTTATGAGCGGCACGGAATTCGACCCGCTCATTACGGTTGGCTCCGACGGCATTCTCTACATGTCGGTTGGTCAGATCGAGTTAGATGATGACGAACCGGGCTTGGTGGATCATCCAGTGTTCCACTGCCCCTTCTGCGGGCAGGAGTTGCAGACAGTTGACGAGGTTCGCGCCAAGAGCGGCGAGAACAATGGGGCCGACAACGGGGCATAAGAGGCAATGGCAGGCACGTTTCAGTTCGAGCTGGTAACGCCGGAGCGCTTGCTGCTGGCGGGTGAAGCCGAGCAAGTGGTGGTCCCAGGTGTGGAGGGCGACTTTGCTGTGCTATCAGGCCACGCGCCGGTTATCTCTACGCTGCGGGCCGGCATTCTCGAGATCACGATGACAGATGCCAAGAGGCGCGTATTCGTGAAGAAGGGCGTTGCCGAGGCCGACTGGGAGAGGCTTACGATCCTGGCGCAAACAGCCATCGACGTTGACGAATTCGATTCCCAGCGTATCGCCGACGAGCTGAAAGCGGCCGAGGCTGAGCTTGCCGAGGCGCAGGATGACCAGTCAAAGCTGTTGGCTGAGAGGCTCGTCGATCAGCTCAAGCGCCTCCAGGCGAAGGCCGCCTAAGGCCGCTACCGCTGCAATCTTCTTACTCTGGTAGATAAACAGCGGCCGTTAGGATGCTACGCAAATGAGTCAACGATTCTAAGACTCTATGTCGAACTAATTGGCAGACGGCGTTATCGATCCAATGGGGCAGGGCGGGTATGCGTGGCAAACGCCTCCACCACTTGCTGGTAGACGGGCCGTTTGAACGGCACAACCAGGTCGACGACATCGGATAGAGGTACCCAGCGCCAGGCGTCGAACTCGACCTTATGGGGGGGCGCAGGCGTGATATTGATTTCCGTGTCCGGGCCGGAGAACCGTGCCGCGTACCATTTCTGTTCTTGGCCTCGGTACTTTCCCTTCCAGGCCTTGCCCACCAATTCCGGCGGTAGATCGTAGCGGAGCCACTCGGCAGACTCGCCAATGATTCGCGCACTTGTGATGCTGGTCTCTTCGGCGAGTTCGCGCATGGCTGCCTTGCTCGGGTCCTCGCCCTTGTCAATACCGCCTTGGGGCATTTGCCACCACGAGCCACGCCCTTCCGCATCGCTTGGCGCATCGACCCTGCGGCCAACCCAAACATGCCCATCGGAGTTGAAAAGCGCGATGCCCACGCACGGCCGGTAGCCGAGCTCGCTCGGGTCTACGTTTTGGCGGATCACTTGAAGAGCTCCTGATCGCATGAAAGAGGTAACGGTCGCCCCATCGAGGGACGATACCATCTGCAAAAAGAAAGGGCGCCCGTTGCGGCGCCCATCCAGTATCTTCGAGGCTAGAGATGAAAGGCGGGGCGGTCGCTACTAGGCGGCCGACCCTGACGCTATCCCTCAGTTCTTTACCTTGTCGTTTGTCTCGACTCCCGGCGCCTTCTGCTGCGGGTCGATGGAATTGCCCGCGGTCTTTGCCTCTGTTGCGGTTCCGCGTAGAAATGACAGCGCATACTGGAGCTGTGTATCTTTTTCCGGCTCCTTGGGAACGTAGGCCGAAGAGCCTGACCTCTCCTTCACCTCTTTACCGTTCTTGTCCTTCTCGTTGTTTTTGAGGTGGCCACGCAGGCTGGCCTCGCCGCGCGGCTTTGCGGCCGCCGCGCGCTTCTTCAGCTCTTCGGGCAGCTCTTGCTCGATCATGATGTTCGGGTCGATCCCCTTGGCTTGGATCGAGCGATTTGACGGCGTGTAGTAGCGGGCTGTGGTGAGCCGGATCGCGCCATGCGTTCCGAGCGGAATGATCGTCTGCACCGAACCCTTGCCAAACGAGCGGGTGCCGATCACGGTGGCCCGCTTGTGATCTTGCAGCGCGCCGGCGACGATCTCGGAGGCTGAGGCGGAGCCTCCGTTTATGAGTACGACCACCTTCTTTCCATCGGTAATGTCGCCTGCACGAGCCTGTGCTCTCTGGGTTTCCTCGTTGTTACGGCCCTTTGTGAGCACGACCGCGCCGCGCTCCAAAAAGTCGTCAGATACCGCGATCGCCTGATCCAGTAGGCCACCTGGATTGTTGCGAAGGTCGATGATGTAGCCCTTGAGTTCCTTCCCGATGGACTTCTTCAGCTTCGCTACAGCTTTAACAAGGTTGGCATGCGTCTGCTCGTTGAAGGTCGTAACCCTGATGTAGGCGACGTCGCCCTCCTCGCGGAACTTAATGGCGTTGATGCGAATGATGTCGCGTACGACCTTCACATCGAAGGCCTCATTGACGCCCTTGCGCACGATCGTCAGCGTGATTGGCGTATTGACCGGCCCACGCATCTTTTCGACCGCCTGCTCGAGCGTGAGTCCAATAATCTGCTCGTCGTCGAGATGAGTGATGAGGTCGTTAGCTAGCAGGCCAGCCTTGTAGGCCGGTGTGTCATCGATTGGGGAGACGACCTTGATGACGCCGTTCTCCATCGTGACCTCAATGCCTAGGCCGCCAAATTCGCCGCGGGTCTGGACCTGCATATCGCGGTAGTGCTTGGGGTTCAGGTAGGATGAGTGCGGATCCAATGCGGAC
>JAUWCP010000008.1 GCA_030609245.1 Hyphomicrobium sp. | reverse complement strand
CCACCAAGTCAGAGAACTAAAGGGTACGCCGCCGTCGATATGCGCGCGGACCAAAATCCAGGGCGCAGCAATCACAATCATCGCCGGCACGCCCATGAGCGGACGCAGCCGTTTGAGCCAGCCGGCCTTCCGGTCGAAGATGAAGAGCGCAATGATCGTGGACAGCGACAGTATCGGCACCGCGAGCGCATTGAGCAGGATGCCGAAGCCCTGCGCAGCCCAGAATACGATCGCCAGCCCCGTATGGCGTTCGCCCTCCGCCGCGCAATAGATGCGCAGTAGTGAAAGTTGCGCCACAGCGGTGGCGAGCAGAAGCGGGCCTTCGGGAATCGCTAGCTGGGCTTGCAACGCCACGATTGGTGTCACCGCGTAGAACGCGGCCGCAATCAGAGAGCCCCGCGGCCCGAGCAGCGGACGTAGCAACCACCACACTGCTAGAACGGCCAGTAGACCGCCCAGAAGTGACGGGAACCTGTAAGTCGAGATCGCATCCCAGGCGCCCGGACCGAGGAGCTTGCCTGAAGCGATCTGTAGCCAATAAATCCCAATAGGACGAAATGCGAATTGCTGCTCCACAAAGCGCGCATCCAGCAGATCGCCGCGCTCCAGCATGGCGCGCGAGCTCTCCGCGTAAATGACATCTGTGCGGTCGACGGGCGGTAGCGCCAAGAGGCCAGGCAGATAGCAAAGAAGCGCAATCGCGATGAGCACGGCGGCAGCGAGCCAGGGCCGCTTGGCAATCGCGTCTATGGCGCGTGCGCTTCTCTGCTCAATTTGTGCAAGAGTCGGGGAAACTTCGGTCATGCAGCGTGCTCAATGGGTCCCCTTTAGAGGGCCACGGCCCGCGGGCTTGACACTGATAGCGCAGTCGGGCGATTGCGCAAGCCGACACGAGAAGACGGAGAGTCGCACAGATGCCGAACAGTGCCGCAGCCTCAATGCCGGAAGATACCGCGCGCAGGCGCGACCGGCTCATCGAAATTATCAAGACCCGCTCGTTTCAGTCGGGCAAGGAAGTGACGCTGGCCTCGGGACGTACGTCCACGTACTACTTCAATATGAAGCCGACGATGCTGGATGCGGAGGGCGCCCATCTTATTGCAACACTCATTCTGGATTCCATTAATGACCTCGACGCCGACCTCATCGGTGGCCTGGAGATGGGCGCGGTCCCGATCGCCGCTGCGGTCGCCGCTGTCAGCCAAACCCACGGCAAACCGATCGCGGCGTTCTTTGTGCGCAAGCAGCCAAAGGACCATGGGACGCGCAGCCTCGTGGAGGGCCTGGCGAACGGCGAAAGCCTAAAGGGGAAGAAGGTCGTCATCGTCGAAGACGTAACAACGACGGGAGGATCCGCCATCAAGGCGGCCGAAGGCGTTCGCTCGGAAGGCGCCGACGTCGTGCGCGTCGTCACCGTGGTTGACCGTCAGGAGGGCGCCGCAGACGCGTTTACCGCGGCCAGTCTGACGCTGACACCAATCCTGACGCTTGCTGATTTCAAGTCGTGAGGTCGTTACCACGCGCGGCTTCCGTGAGACGTACAAGCTCTTGGCGCGCGGCCGCCGCGGACGTAATGCGAGAACCAAACGGCAGCCGCAACGCGCGCGCGCCGAGAACGAGATCGCAGCCTTCCGGATCGATGCCGGTCATGCGCCACGGTCCGGAGGCAGCGCCCAAGAGCTTAGTCGCGTAAAGCTGGAGGGCGTCAGCGTGGTCGGCGTTCATGTGCGACACGATGTCCAGCTCGGCCGCAGTGAGTGGTTCGGCTCCCTCTATCGACAACAGCAGACTGGCGGCGTCCAGATCGACAATGCGCCCAAAGCCGCCGATGAAATGCGCCCGTTCCGGCTGCAACGCGTAAAATGCGAAATCAGCAAAGTCGGCATATCCCTCAGCCGCCGGGTGGCGCGCAAGAAAGCGCGCCCGAGCGGTGGCGCTTTGCGTCGAGCGCACGTTGCCGATCAGAGTGACGCGCGCGCCAGTCATTGGATCGTCGGCATCGCCCGTCCCATCAATAAGCAAGGTCGCCCGCGAATCGCTTTGAAGGTTTTGCGTATGAAGCGCCAGCCGCGAGATAAGGAAGACGGGCGTGCCATCAGGCTCCGTTGCGGTCAAAACCAACGAAGCGTAGGGGTGTCCGGTGGCCTTGTGAACGGTCGCCAGGGCCCCCTTGAGCGCCGATCGAACAAGTGCCCGGGCGTCGGCTGCAGCCTGCTTAACCTCCGGGAAAGCGGGACTTTTCCCCTCATCGTCAACAGCCATGCGTCTTCGTCCCTCTTTCGGGCCTTAAACTATTCAGATAACGTTCAGGTGAAAATCACAAAGTAGGCTTCGCCACAATTGATACACCTTGGGGCCATAAAGCGCGGCAGGGTGATTTTCTGTCGCAGGGTCGGGAAATGATGAAGGAAAAGAGCACAATCGCGCTTGTCGATGACGAGCGCAATATTCTTACCTCGCTGCGCATGGCGCTCGAGGCCGAGGGCTACAAAGTCCGAACGTACAATGACGGAGCCTCAGCCCTCGAATCTCTCTCAGAGGATCCCGCCGATTTGGGCATCTTCGATATCAAGATGCCGCGCATGGACGGCATGGAGCTTTTGCGGCGCGTGCGCCAAAAATCGGACATGCCGGTCATCTTTCTCACCTCCAAGGATGAGGAGATTGACGAGCTATTCGGCCTCAAGATGGGTGCCGACGACTATGTCGCAAAGCCATTCTCGCAGCGGCTCGTGGTCGAGCGCGTTAAGGCCGTCCTGCGGCGCTTCGCTCCAAAGGAAGGTCAAGGCAGCGAGGCCGAGGCTGCGCGCGTTCTGGAACGCGGCATGCTCAAGCTCGATCCCGAACGGCATACCTGCCACTGGGACTCCAAGCCGGTCACGCTTACGGTCACTGAGTTCCTGATACTCCAGGCGCTCGCCGCGCGGCCCGGCGTCGTTAAGACACGCGACGCACTCATGGATGCTGCCTACGATGACCAGGTTTATGTCGACGACCGCACCATAGACAGCCACATCAAGCGCTTGAGAAAGAAGTTCAAGCAGGTCGATGACGACTTCGACGTGATCGAGACGCTGTACGGTGTTGGATACCGCTTCAAGGAAGCTTGAGGCGCGGAGGGGAGATGGCGCTCGAGACCGAGCGATCCGAAAGACTTGCCGCTGGCGCCTTCGCGGGACTGAGAAACCTCGCGGGTGAAGGTGCCGGCCTGCTTGCAGCACTCGCGAACGGCATCCTGCAAGGATCGCGGACGGCCGCAAACGGGGTCATGGCGCTGGCTGCGTCGGCGGCCTCGGAGGTGAGCACTCATACGCGAGCTGCTGCACAAGGGGCGCGCGCTCTTGGCGCAGCGGCGCCCGTGGTGCTCGACCCCTTGCGGCGCTGGTTTTATCGTCAGCCGCTGGTGCGCTTCGTCTCAGCGAGCCTCCTAAGACGCATTCTGGTTTCCAACCTCATCGGCTTCTTCGTCCTGTTGCTCGGCATCCTATATCTCGGCTGGTATCACACCTGGCTGATCGACGCGAAAGTGGACGCGCTAAAGACCCAGGGCAAGATCATCGCTGACGCGATTGCCTCCAAGGCCAAAGTGGAGCGTGAGCGCATCGTTTTCGATGCCAATGAACTGCCCGACCAACGCAGCTCCAGTCGCTCGTACCGCGACGATGGTTTCGCGGCGCTCGAGCTGTCGATCAGCCCCGAAGAGGTCACACCTATCCTTCGCAAGCTCATCCAGTCGACGAATACGCGTGCACGCATTTATGCACGCGATGGAACATTGATCGTCGACACGGCGAGATCTCTGCGACGTTGGAGAGCTGCTCTGCGCAACGAACCAACGGAAAACACTGGCAAGGCACCCTCCACCCAGAACTTCTGGACACACCTCACACGCTACCTCTTCGACGAGCCTCTGCCTGTTTATCAAGAGATCGGATCGGCAAACGGGACCGCTTACGCAGAGGTACGCCAAGCGCTCGAAGGCAATCAAAGGAGCATGCTTCTGCTCAATGACAAGGGCGAGCAGATTGTCTCCTTGGCCGTTCCGATCCGCCGGTTCAAGACCGTACAGGGCGTGCTGTTGCTGTCGACGCGGCCCGGCGAGATCGACGAGATACTATCGGAAGAGCGCGCTGTCATCCTCACGCTCGCCGCGATCGCACTTTTTGCGTCGATCGTAACGTCGCTTCTACTTGCACGCACCGTTGCAGGCCCAATGCGACGGCTCTCGGAGGCCGCCGAGCAAGCCAGCCACAACATCGCCGCCCGCACTCAGCTTCCTGAATATGCCAATCGGTCCGAGGAGGTTGGCCAGATGGCCGTCGCCTTCCGCTCCATGACCAAAGCGCTCTACAGGCGCATCGAGGCAAGCGAGAAGTTTGCCGCCGACGTGGCGCATGAGCTCAAGAATCCTTTGACGGCCGCACGCAGCATCGCCGAATCTTTGAGCCTCGCCAAGAATGAAGAGGAGCGTCGCCACCTCGTCGAACAGATTCAAAACGAGCTTAATCGGCTGAACCGGCTCATAACGGATGTCTCCAACGCCTCCCGGCTCGATGCCGAACTCGCGCGTCAAGAGATGCGCCCTGTCGACATAACGACAGTTCTGCGGGGCGTTGTTACCATCTTTCGCGATATCCTCGGCGACGATCAGCGCCAGGTTCGGCTTGTCATCGAGGATGCCCCGCTCGAAGGGGCCTACATTGTCAGCGGCGATGAGGGTCGCATCGGACAGGTGCTCACCAACCTTGTGGACAACGCCATTTCCTTCTCGCCAAAGACCGGCACCGTCACGGTGCGGGCGCGGTCGACGCCGCTCCATTTGGAGATTTACGTTGAGGACGAGGGACCCGGTATCCCTGAGGACCGGCTCGAAGTCATTTTTGACAGGTTCTACACCGACCGACCGGATACGGAGGCCAAGGAGGGCAAGAATTCCGGGCTCGGATTGAGCATTTCGCGAGAGATCATTCGTGCTCATGGTGGTCAGATCTCCGCCGAAAATCGCTTTGAGGACGGATCTGGTCCAGATGACACGCCTCTTGGCGCCCGCATTGTGGTGAAGTTGCCGTTGGCGGGCCAAACACAGCGCGGAGGGGGGCTGGTTGGACGGCGCCGTTGAGATCCACCACGGCACGGCGATAGCGCTTGGCCATTGCGCTGTGCTCATTCGCGGCCCGGCAGGCTCGGGAAAATCCGACCTCGCACTAAGATGTATAGGCATCGCCCCAACCGCCCTCATCCCGAGCCAGACAGTGCTAGTGGCCGATGACCGGGTTCAGCTCACCCGCACCGCCGAAACCCTCAAAGCGGAGGCGCCTGCAACCATAGGCGGTATGCTTGAGGTGCGGGGCCTTGGGATAGTCGCCGTTCCTAGCCTCGCAAGCGCCAATCTGGCTCTGGTGGCGGACCTCACTGCACCAGAGAATATCGTCCGATTTCCCGATCCTATGCCCCAGACTGAGCTTTTGGGGCTCAGCTTTCCGCTCTTGCTCCTGGCGCCATTTGAGGCCTCAGCGCCGCTAAAGCTGCTGCTGGCGCTGGCACAAAAGCTTCAAGGAAGTGCACAGACTTAACAACGGAAGCATAATCCCTCTTGCGCCCGGGGCGAACACTTGTAAATTTTGGCCCGCCGCAAGACCGCCCCTCGCTTGGCTCGGGCGGGAACCGACATAAACCGAAACTGTGTTCCCAACGGCCGCGCTCGGCCGCTGCAGCGTCACGGGCAAAAGACGAGATCGGCGCTAATCGATGATTGGACTTGTCATCGTCACGCACGGCGGACTAGCGCTTGAATTCCGCTCTGCGCTTGAGCACGTCGTGGGACCCCAACCACAGCTCGAGACTGTTTCAATTGGTCCTGACGACGATATGAGCGTGCGCCGTGGTCAAATCCTCGATGCTGTTCGCCGCACCAACAACGGTGAAGGCGTCATCATACTCACCGACATGTTTGGTGGCACACCATCCAATCTCGCGATCTCAGTAATGGACGAAGCGCCAGTAGAAGTGATCGCGGGCATTAACCTGCCAATTCTTGTAAAGCTTGCTAGCGTGAGGGGAGAGCTGGACCTCGCCGATGCGGTGGCGAACGCGCGCGAGGCGGGACGCAAATATATTAAGGTTGCGAGCCAGGAATTGTCGGGCGAGGGTTAGAACGTCATCGAATGCCGGAAATTCACGATAGCGTACGGCCGGAAGCCGTCGTCACCATCCGCAACCGAAAAGGCCTGCATGCGCGCGCCTCGGCCAAATTCGTCAAGTGTGCGGAAAGCTTTGACGCGACGATCACGGTGATCCGCGAGGGCCAGGAGGTCGGGGGCACCTCAATCATGGGGCTCATGATGTTGGCGGCAGGACCTGGCGCCACGCTGCACCTAAAAGCGGAAGGCCCTCAAGGACCCGAAGCACTGCAAGCGCTGATCGCGTTGGTTGAGAGTGGGTTTGACGAGGACTGCATCGAGGACGCCTGATAGCCGCTTCGCGCAAAAAAGAGGGATGCCGCTGAAACATCCCTCCCAATTGCCACCGTCCTTAAACTGTGCCGCTAATTCGACAGATACAGCGCCGAAAGCTTGAGCGCGATGTCGCGGAAGGCCTGTCGCAGCTGCTCGCCATCCTCGGCCAGATAGGCTTGCTCCGGCGTCGACGCGCACAGGCGCATCGTCTCGATGGCCTTCCCCTCACGCAAATCGAACCCGATCGTGTAAACCTTGATGCTCGTCTGTTTCATGTTCTCGCATATTGCGCGGGTCTGCGAGTCTGACAAGCCGTTCTTCGCTCCGCCTCCATTTTCCCGCGTGGCAATTCCCGCAGTGTCGTATTGAGTATTAAACTCGCCATCTGTCATGAGAATCGCGACCTTATTGGTCTTGAGGTCGTCGTAGGGTGCCACTCCACTGTCGGGCCAGATAGAGGACCAATTGGGAGAGAGGAGGTACCATGCCCAGGCCGTCCCCAAGTGGCCCGCAGTATAGCCCTCGGCTGCTAGCCCGTTAATTCTTTGTTCCAGATAGTCCTTATCTGATGTCAGCGGCACAACCGCGACGGGATCTTGCGGATTCTGCGCATTTTGCGACGACGGATTGCAGGTTCCGGTTCGCGTGTACACCGGCCCGAGCATAGCCTCCCCGACGGGCGCAATATCCGTATAGGCACCCGTCCCGTCTCGCTCCGAGACACAATCGGTCAACTCATAAATCTGCCATCGCCCGTTGGCGTCCTGAAATCGACTGGTGCCTTGGGGATTGCCGCGCACTTTATTCAGGTAGTCGCGTCCGGGCCGCACGGCATCTGCGAATGGGACAAGACCGACTTTCGACGTATATTTGCTTTGATCGTCCGAGACGACGATGTCGATAAGGTCATTCGCAGCAGCCTTGAGATCGTCGATCTTTTGGCCCGACATGGAGCCTGTCACGTCAAGCATTATGGAGAGCTCAAGGTTTTGGCCAGTGCCCGTTATCGCCTTGGAGTAATCCGCCCCGGCCCCATTGAGCAGTGGTAGTTTATCGATGTTGGCGAGATGCAGAAATGTCGTTGCGATCCAGGCTTGGCCACTCGTGGTCATCGCGGTCCCATCGTCAGCAATCTCGAAGGCAATCGTGTCGCTCAGGAGAGTGAGACGCGTCTTGACGTTCTCCTCGTAGAACTTCTCCGCTGCGGCGAGTGCCGCGGCGTGGTCTTCGCTGTTGGTCTGCAGGGCGCGGGCGCCGCGCAGGACGGCGGCATCCATACCCGCAACGGTCTGTTCGCGGGCATGCAGCCAACGGCCATAATCGACAGCGCCGCCCATCGCGATCAACAGCGGGATGACCGCAAGGCCGAACAGCATTGCAACGTTGCCGGAGCGATCGGCTGCGAAGCGGACCACCCGGCCGACAAAACACTTTCGCTTAAAGCTGTCCCGAACGCGACGTACGAGCACTGTCATCATGATACGCAACTCCCGCATGCAATCGGATTTGTTTTTTGTAAAATGGAGCCGCAACAATTTACGAATCGTAAAATTAATAAGATCTATTGTTTCTACTTAACGTGGGATTACTCTGGATCTTGTTTTATTCCGGCAAATATTCATCGGTTAGTAACTAATAATACTAGCATCTACTGCCGGTTGAGCGCGGCAAGAGCGGATTTACCTACAGCCTCACACCGCCTGCCCCTCGAACATTAAGATATAAGGACTTGCTTATATCTTGTTGCGATGTCGCCGCCGGCTCGATAGAACGTCCCCAAAGAGGCGTTGCCTCGCTCAGTGCGTTCGCAAAACCGCGGTGGCCAAAAGGCTGCCGCCCCCGGCATAAGGAGCAATCGATGGGTCGAGCTGCCGACTACGTCGTCAAGGACATCAGCCTCAGCGATTGGGGCCGTAAGGAAATCGCCATAGCCGAAACGGAAATGCCCGGGCTGCTGGCAACGCGCGAAGAGTTCGGCGAGGCAAAGCCCCTAAAGGGCGCCCGCATCGCTGGCTCGCTGCATATGACGATTCAGACGGCAGTGCTTATCGAGACGCTCGCTGCGCTCGGCGCCGACGTTCGCTGGGCCTCGTGCAACATCTATTCAACCCAGGACCATGCGGCCGCGGCCATTGCCGCCGCTGGCGTGCCGGTCTTTGCCTTCAAGGGCGAGACTCTCGACGAATACTGGGGCTTCACGCGGCGCATCCTCGAATGGGACGATGGTGGTACGCCTAACCTGATCCTCGACGACGGTGGCGACGCAACGATGCTCGTGCATCTGGGTTTGCGTGCAGAGCAGGGCGATACGGCCTTTCTCGACAAGCCCGGTTCAGAGGAGGAAGAGGTCCTCTTTGCTCTCATAAAGCAGCTGCTGACTGAAAAGCCCGGCTGGTTCGCTGAGCTTGCCAAAAACATCAAGGGCGTTTCGGAAGAGACCACCACGGGCGTCAATCGTCTTTACCAGCTCGCCAAGCAAGGCAAACTTTTGTTCCCTGCAATCAACGTCAACGACTCGGTGACGAAGTCAAAGTTCGACAACCTCTATGGCTGCCGCGAAAGCTTGGTCGACGGCATCCGCCGTGGCACCGACGTCATGATGGCAGGCAAAGTGGCGATGGTCGCTGGCTTCGGCGACGTCGGCAAGGGCTCCGCCGCCTCGCTGCGAAATGCGGGCTGCCGTGTCATGGTTTCCGAGATCGACCCGATTTGCGCCCTGCAAGCTGCCATGGAAGGCTACGAAGTGGTGACCATGGAGGATGCGATACCGCAGGCGGACATCTTCGTCACCGCGACGGGCAACAAAGACGTGATCACAATCGACCACATGCGTGGCATGAAGGATCGCGCCATCGTTGCCAACATCGGACACTTCGATAACGAGATCGACGTGGCGGGCCTCAAGAACCACAAGTGGAACAACATCAAGCCGCAGGTCGATGAGATCGAGTTCCCCACCGGCAGGCGCATCATCCTCTTGTCGGAGGGGCGTCTGGTGAATCTCGGCAACGCCATGGGCCACCCCTCCTTCGTTATGTCGGCTTCCTTCACAAACCAGACGCTGGCGCAGATGGAGCTTTGGACCAAAGCGGGCAAATACGACAAGCAGGTCTATACGTTGCCGAAGCACCTCGACGAGAAAGTCGCGCGGCTGCATCTGAAAAAGATCGGCGTCAACCTGTCGAAGCTCAGCGAAGAGCAGGCCGAATATATCGGTGTCAGCCAGAAGGGGCCCTACAAGCCCGACCACTACCGCTACTGAGTGGCCTGCGGCCTAGCGGCGGCATTTCAACAAAAACTGTCGGGCAGCGCTGTTGTGTGCCCGCCGTGCTCTGGTCAGCTCTGCCATGGCTGCCCATAATCGCATTGATTCGCCGCCTCTGGTGGCGATCGCTGCCGGGCCTTTGTCTCCTGCGCGTTGCGTCTTTGGCCTCGGGTTCCCACACGCCTTCAATGGATCCCGATGCAATTAGCAAGAAAGAACGGAAGATTTGGCAGAGAACGGCGGGAGCTCATCGCGCTCCTGCTGGCAAGCTTTGCCTGCGTTCTGGTGCTCGTTGCAGGAGTCACTTCCGCAGGCCTATTGCCCAGCTCGTTTCTCACGCCCGAAGGGGTGCCACTGATCGGGCTGCTCGCGGCCGCCGGCGTTCTTGCGCTAATCTTCATACGGATGATGACGGGCACGGCCCACCGCGAGGCAAAGCGCGCACAGAAAGAAAATGCGAAGCTCAAGCACAACCTCGCATCCGCCGACGCCGTTGTGCGCTCTGAACCGCAGATCTTGTTAATTTGGGAGCAAGACAAGCCGGTGCGCATCGTGGCCCAGACGCTGACAGGCGTACCGGGCTTGCCGAGCGACATGGATGATTTCTTGCGCTTTGGCAGATGGCTGGAGCCAAACTCGGCCAAGAGCCTCAAGAGGGGACTCGATGCGCTTTTCGCGCGCGGCCAGCCCTTCAACATCATTGTAAGGACACTTGCTGACGGCCACGCCGAAGCAGAAGGGCGCACCGCAGGCGGGCGCGCCCTACTCCGCCTCAGAGACACTGCCGGCCACAGGGACGAGGTTGCACGCGTCCTAAACCAGCAGCAGATCCTCGCCCGCGACGTCCGCTCAAGCCGCGCATTGCTCGATACCCTGCCGATGCCAATCTGGCTGCGGGGGAGAGATGGCCGCCTCACCTGGGTCAACAACGCGTACGTGAAAGCCGTCGACGCACTCAGCCGGGCGGAGGTGCAAGAGAGCCAAATTGAGTTGCTGGAGCAGCGCCAGCGTAAGGTCGTCGCGCGTGCGCTTGACCAAGGAGATAGCTACTGCGGGCGCATGCCACTGATCATTGGCGGAGAGCGCAAACCGCACGACATCACTGTGCTGCCCTTCGAGGACGCTACGGCCGCCGCGGCCGTCGATGTCGCCGCGGTCGAGAGCGCGCAAGGCGAGCTTGACCGGCAAATCGCCGCATACGACCGCACGCTCAACAGGGTCGCAACCGCTGTTGCCATTTTCAATCGAAACCAACAGCTGGCCTTTTTCAACGAGGCTTATCGCGAGCTGTGGAAGCTGGATACGGACTGGCTCAAGACCGAGCCGACTGACGCAGCGGTGCTCGACCGGCTGCGGGAGCTGGGACGGCTGCCGGAGGTCGTCAGCTATCCCGAGTGGAAAGCGAAAGCGCTATCCTGTTATGGAGCGGCCACTAGCCACGAGGACTGGTGGCACTTGCCTGACGGCCGCATGCTTCACTTCATGGCCGAGCAGCGCTCCGACGGCGGCGTCACCTACCTGTTCGTCGATGAGACGGAGCGGTTTGCGCTCGAAAGCGATTACAATGCCTTGATCGACGTGCAGCGCGAAACGCTCGACAGCCTCAAGGAAGGCGTCGCAGTGTTTGCAACCGACGGCAGACTGAAGCTCTTCAACACGGCATTTGCCTCCATATGGAAGCTTTCGCGGCGCGCTCTTGGAGAAGAGCCGCACATCGACGAAGTCATCGCACAGACGCGCAAGTTCTATGACGATCCGCCAACGTGGGCGCGCATCAGCCGGGCCGTTACGTCGTTTTCCATCGAACGCGAAGCGTTCGATGGCCAGATGATGCGGCCAGACAATACAGTCATCGACTACGCGGCGATGCCGCTTCCGGACGGCGCCATGCTGTTTACCTTTGCCGACATCACAGATGCCAAACGCTACGAGCGAGCACTGGTGGAGCGTAACGAGGCGCTCATTGCTGCTGATCGCATGAAAAACCAATTCATTGGCCACGTCTCCTACGAGCTAAGGACGCCCCTCACCAACATCATTGGCTTCAGCGAGCTGCTGGCAAGCCCGCAAATCGGCCCACTCAACTTGAAGCAGCACGAGTATCTCGACGACATCACCTCATCGTCCAAGACACTACTTGCCATCATCGACGACATTCTCGATCTTGCAACGATCGACGCCGGCTCCATGGAGCTGAAAATCAGCCCCGTCGACGTACGCGCGGTTCTGGAAGCTGCAATCCTTGGTGTGCGCGAGGCGGCGATGCGTTCGCGGCTCACACTGCACATAGCGGTTGCCGAAGACGCCAAACAATTCTTTGCCGACGAGGCCCGCGTGCGCCAGGTACTCTACAATTTGCTGTCGAATGCCGTTGGTTTTTCCAAGCCGGGCGGTGCGGTTCACGTCAGGTGCGAGCGCTCAGGAGGCATGATGATCTTCACAGTCTCTGATCAAGGGGTCGGGATCCCCAAGGATCAGCAGTGGCGCATGTTTGAGCGTTTCGAGAGCCGCAGCCAGGGTTCGGGCCATCGCGGAGCCGGGCTTGGGCTATCAATCGTCAAAAGCCTGGTGGAGCTGCACGGCGGCACCGTATCGCTGGAATCGGAGCCCGGTCGCGGCACCAGCGTTACCGTGCGTCTGCCTGAGGACGGTCGCCCGGCCGACGCCGGCGAACCTCCCGCATCACAAGTCGGCCCTTCTGGCCTGCTATCGGCGGGCGGAAACGCCGCATAAAGTAACCGCTCGATGCCTGCTTCCCACGTCATCTCAAATGTTAGCGAGCCGCAACTCGTCCGCTTGGCGGAGGAGATTGCGTTTGCTGCCCGGCCGGGCGACCTCATCGCACTATGCGGTGGTCTCGGCGCCGGCAAGACGACGCTCGCCCGTGCGCTGATCAGCGCGCTGCAAGGCGGCGCGCGTGAGGAAGTGCCAAGCCCGACGTTCACGCTGGTGCAGACTTATGCAACGCCACGCATGACGGTTGCCCACTTCGATTTATATCGCCTGAACAATCCTTCCGAGCTCCAGGAGTTGGGTCTCGATCACGCTCTACAAACCGGACTTGCGTTGATCGAATGGCCAGAACGCGCCCACGAGGCCCTGCCCGATAGCCGGCTCGTAGTTTTGCTTGAGGACGAGAGTGGTAAGTCCACTATCGCGGAGAGCGGGACGCGGCGCGTTACGCTGACCGGCCATGGCGATTGGGGCCAAAGGCTTGAACGGCTCGTCGCGATGCACGCGATGATCCGTAACGCGGGTATGGGTGGCGAGGATTGTACGCTGCGCTACCTGCAAGGCGACGCGTCCGTGCGCCGCTACGCACGGCTGACATGTTCGAACCGGTCGGGCGCCATCATCATGGATTGGCCGCACCAGCCAGACGGGCCGCCTATTCGCGGACATCTGCCCTATAGCCGCATTGCGCACCTGGCTGAGAACGTGCGCCCATTCGTTGCGGTCGCAAATGCCTTGCGCGCGGCCGGTCTCAGCGCGCCGGAGATCTACGCCCAAGACCTCGACCGCGGTTTGCTCTTGCTCGAAGACTTTGGCGATCGCATTTTCGGGCAGGCTGTGGCCACGAGAGCGTTGGACCAGACCGAACTCTGGCGCGCGGCGGTAGAGGCCCTCGTCGCACTACGCGAAAATCCTCCAGCTGACAGATTGCTCCTCCCAAACGGAACAGGTCATCACCTACCCGCTTATGGTCACCACGCGTTCGGCATCGAGGTGGAGCTGCTGATCGAATGGTACTGGCCTGCGGCACTCGGCACGCCCGTACCCGCAGATGCACGCGCCGAGTTTGCTGCGTTATGGAAGGCGATATTCGACCGGCTGTACCTCCTGCCGAGAGGCTGGGTGTTGCGCGACTACCACTCGCCCAATCTCGTCTGGCTCCCGGACCGCAAAGGCATTGCACGAGTCGGGATAATCGACTTTCAGGACGCAATGCGCGGCCCCCTGGCCTATGACCTTGTCTCACTCCTGCAGGACGCGCGCACCGATGTCGCCCCCGAACTTGAAGCCCACCTCTTCGATCACTACTGTGCAAACGTCACCGCGCGACAGACGGGGTTCGACCGTGACGCTTTCACTTTCGCTTATGCCGCGCTTGGCGCTCAACGCAGTACCAAGATCCTCGGCATCTTCTCGCGCCTGGCCCAGCGCGATGGCAAGCCAACTTATCTGCGACACATCCCGCGGCTCTGGCGATATTTGGAACGCGACCTTGCACATCCCGAACTTAGCGCATTGCGGGGTTGGTATGATCGCCACATGCCTACCGATGTCCGCCAGAGCAAGCTCACCTGACAAGGGTCTTCGCCCATGACCCAATCAACACGTTGGCACCCACAGGCAGCGATGGTCCTGGCCGCCGGGAAAGGCATGCGCATGCGGCCGTTGACGGCACAAATCCCCAAACCGCTTGTCCGCCTCAAGGGGCGCGCGCTTATCGATCATGTGCTCGATCGCCTGGCCGCCGCCGGCATTTCCAAGGCCGTGGTCAATGTGCACTATCTTGCCGATACGCTTGAAACGCATCTGAGCGCGCGCGAGAAACCTCAAATCATCATATCTGACGAGCGCGGATTGCTCCTGGACACTGGTGGAGGCGTTGTGCACGCCCTTCCCAAGCTCGGACCCGAACCCTTCTTGATTCACAACTCCGACTCGGTGTGGATCGAGGGAGTGGGCGCGAACCTCGACCGGCTGATTGCAGCTTGGGACTGCGATAAGATGGATAGCCTTATGCTGCTCGCGTCTGCGACGGCGAGCTTGGGCTACGAGGGCGCGGGCGATTTTGTTATGGGCACTGATGGCCGGCTTAAGCGCCGCGGCGAGCAGCAAGTGGCCCCGTTCGCGTTCACCGGCGTATCGATCGCGCACCCCAGAATGTTCGATGGTGTACCGCAGGGGCGCTTCTCGCTCAACGAGCTTTGGAACACAGCCATCGAGAACGGCCGCCTTTACGGAATTCGTCTCGATGGCCTGTGGATGCACGTCGGCACGCCGGAAGCGCTGAAGGAGGCCGAAAGGTGGATCGAGAGTGAGGACGTCGCTTGAAACGGCAAATCCCAGCGCAAATGGCGACGCGCAGGGCAGCGCCCACATCTACACGGTGCCACCGGGGCGCCCGTTTCTCCATGCGCTAGCGACCGCGATCTTGAAGGGCGATCTGCCGATCGCCGGCGGGCGGGCGCCACAGCCGTTGGACTTACCCGACATCACCCTCCTTTTGCCGACGCGGCGGGCCGCACGTGCGATGCAGGATGCCTTTCTTGCAGCCGGCGGCGGGCGTGCCCTGATGCTGCCGCGCATCCGGCCGATTTCGGAAGCCGAGGAAGAACTAACCTTGCTCTCCGGCCTCGCCGGTGGCGGCACACTGGGCATGGCGGATTTGGATCTACCGCCGGCTATCAGCGAGATCGAGCGGCGGCTGGTTCTCACAGAGCTTGTACTCAAGTGGTCGCAAGTCATGCGCCGGGACGAGGACGCCGCCGGCTTCCTCGGTCCTCATGCGGCTGCCGCAGGTGCTAATACGCCGGCACAAGCAGCCCACTTGGCAGCTGAGCTTTCGCGCCTCATGGACATGGTGGAGACTGAAAACGTTGCGCTTGATGGCTTAGACGAGCTCGTACCGGAGGAATTTTCCGAACACTGGCAAAACACAATCGATTTCCTCAAGATTGTCACCACTGCTTGGCCAGCGCATCTGGCGGAAAAGAGGCTGTTGTCGCAGTCTGCCCGGCGCAACAGGGCGATCCTCGCGGAGACCGCGCGCCTCGCTACCTCGCCTCCTCAAGGACCTGTCATCGTTGCAGGTGTGACAGGCTCCATCCCCGCGACTGTCGCGTTGATGAGGCAAGTGGCGAAGCTGCCGTTAGGCGCCATCGTTCTGCCCGGCCTCGATCCGCATCTCGACGACGAGAGCTGGCAGGCCATTGCGCCCGATCATCCCGAGCATCCGCAATTCGGATTGAAAAAACTGCTGGACCACCTCGCCATTGCACGCAAGGACGTCCACCCTCTTCCCGGCACAGCACCCGCACCAGCCCAAGCGACCCGAGCGGAGGTCGTGGCCGAGGCAATGCGGCCGTCGGGAACAACTGGACGCTGGCACACCTATGCGGCCTCAGCCGATCGCAATGCCGTGCGCGGCGCCTTGGACGGCGTCAGCCTTATTGAAGCGCCCTCGGCGCAAGACGAGGCCGAAGCGATTGCGCTTATCCTGCGCGAGGCGGCTGAGACACCGGGGCGTACAGCCGCGCTCGTCTCGCCCGACCGGCTGCTTGCCCGACGCGTCGCCGTGCGGCTTGAGGCCTGGGGCATTCGTGTCGACGACTCGGCGGGCCGGCCTTTCGCCAAGACGGCGCCGGGCACATTTCTCGATCTGGTCATCGCGGCCATCGCCAAGGACTTCGCACCGGCCGACACCATGGCGCTCTTGAAGCACCCATTGACGCGGCTTGGTCTCAACGCGTTCGACGTGCGTCGCGCCTCACGCGCCCTGGAGATTGCCATCTTCCGCGACGTCTACCTCGGCGAGGGTCTCGAAGGCGTCGCAGCCGCGCTTACAAGAGCGGACCATGAAACGGCATCAGGAGACCGGCGACATGCGGCGGTCCGCCGACTTTGGCCTGACGATTGGAAAGGCGCCAATGAACTCGTCGACCGCCTGAAGGAGACGTTTGCACCGCTACTCGCCGTTTTCTCCGATCCGAATGCGCAGCCGCTCCAGGCCATCGCGGCAGCACACGTCGCCACAGCAGAAGCGATTGCTCGTTTGCCCGAGACGCCGGACAGTGAGAAGGCCTCACCCCTTTGGCGGGATGAAGCCGGCGCAGCCGCGTCGGTCTTTTTCACCGGCTTGCTTGCGCCGAGCCTACCTGCGCCGCGTATTAAAGCCACAGACTATGCAGACCTTTACCGCAGCTTGATCGTCGGAGAGAACGTACGTCCGCGCGTGCCAGTGCATCCGCGCCTTTTCATCTGGGGGCCGTTCGAGGCACGGTTGCAGCAGACCGATGTGATGATCCTCGGCTCGCTCAACGAGGGGACGTGGCCGCAAGCCGCAGATCCCGGACCCTGGCTAAATAGGCCAATGCGGGCTGCCCTCGGGCTGCCCTCGCCTGAGGAAAAAATCGGCTACGCCGCGCACGATCTCACCTCGTTCTTGGGTGCACAACGCGTCTATCTCACGCGTGCGGAAAAAATCGACGGTGTGCCGACTGTCCCCTCGCGTTGGCTGATGCGAATGCAAGCGTTGCTTGCCGGGCTTCAGCTTTCAGACGTTCTTAAAGCGGAAGCGCCTTGGCTAGGGTGGGCGCGAGCACGCGATCACGTCGGAGCTCGTGTTCGCATTGGCGCGCCAGAACCACGCCCGTCAATTGGCTTGCGCCCGCGCAAAATGAGCGTAACGCGCGTCGAGACGTGGCTTGCCAATCCCTATGCCATCTTCGCCCAAGACATCCTGAAGCTGCAAAAGCTACCCGAGCTTGGTGTGGCGCCAGGCGCCGCGCTGCGTGGTAGCATCGTCCACGAGATCATGAATCGTTTTGCGCAGGCGTTTCCCGAGACGCTGCCGCAAGACGCCGAGCGTGCCCTGCTTCAGATTGCCAATGAGGTTCTCAGGCAATACGCGGGCCATCCGCGCGTGGCTGCGTTCTGGCTACCGCGCTTTGAGCGTTTTGCGCGCTGGTTTGCGCAAACGGAGCCCGCGCGGCGCGACGGCACGATACGCGTCGCCGCCGAAATCGACGGCACATTGCCCATTGCGGCACCGGCGGGCCTGTTCACGCTGAGGGCGCGCGCCGACCGAATTGATGCCTGCGACAATGGGTTGATCATCACCGACTACAAAACCGGCTTGCCACCAAGCGATAAGGACGTCGCGCGGGCCCGCGCACCACAGCTCTTGCTCGAGGCCGCAATTGCCCAGGGCGAAATTGGCTTCACCGGGATCGCGCGCAAGCCCGTGACCGGTCTGCGCTACATCCGCGCCTCGGGAGGAGAGCCGCCCGGCGAGGAGCGTCTGGTCAAAATAGATGATATCGCCGCGCACGCCGAGAGCGCAGTGGAGTCGCTGTCACGCCTCATCGCGTCGTTCGACATAGAAGCGACGCCCTACAAAGCCGTACGCCGCGCCCGCTTCTCCTACGACTACGACGACTACGCCCACCTTGCGCGTGTCGGTGAATGGGCCGCTTTGGGCGAAGACGAGGGGGCGGGATCGTGACCGCGCGCGACAGCCAGAAGGAACTGGAACGCACACAGCGCGCTCAACGCGAGGCCGCCGACCCGCTCAGCTCCGCCTGGGTGAGCGCCAACGCCGGTACCGGCAAGACGCACGTACTCACGCAGCGCGCGCTGCGATTGATGCTTGCCGGGACGGAGCCCGAACGCATCTTGTGCCTGACGTACACGAAGGCTGCGGCTGCTGAAATGTCAAAACGCGTCTTTGATACGCTTGCGGGCTGGGTCACGCTGCCGGTCGACGAACTTCGCGAAGCGCTCACCAAACTCACCGCACATCCGCCATCAGGAGAAGAGATCGACTGCGCGCGCACCCTATTCACTGCCGCCATCGAGACGCCCGGCGGCCTCAAGGTGCAGACCATTCACTCTTTCTGCGAGCGCCTGCTGCAGCGCTTTCCGCTGGAGGCAGGCGTCGCACCTGGGTTCACCATCCTCGATGAGGCGACAGCTCATCTTCTCCAGCGCGAGTCTATAGATGCGGTTTTGCGTTTTGCCGCAGTGCACCGGGATGCGCCAGAAGGGCGCGCGCTTGAAGCCGCCGTTCGCTACGCCGCCGACGATCGCTTCGACGATTTGCTTCGCTCGGCAATGCGCGAACGCCAATGGCTCGAAGACGCGACGCGCATCGATCTCGGCAAGGATGACGACGAATTTGCCGCAGTTGAGCGGCTCTATCGCGGCACGCTCGGCGTGCGTGACGAAATCATGGGCGACGATCTCGAAGGCGAACTTGCGGGCCTCGTCGAAGACGCACAACTCGTTCACCTGCGCGATGCGCTCTTAAGGGGCGGATCAAACGACGTCAAAAACGCAGACAAGATTACGCTTGCTCTTAGCGCCACCTCCGACAGTGCGCGCGTTGAAGCCCTCGAGAACTATTTCTGCACCAGCACCGGCGAGGCACGTTCAAGCCTCATCGCAAAGGCGATCAAAACCGAGCATCCTGACCTTAACGACACCATGAGCGCTGCCCAAGGACGCTTCATTGCGCTTCTAGATGAACGCAAAGCGCTCTTGGTTATCGACGCAACGATCGCGCTACACCGTCTCGCCAGCGCGGTGCTGCAACGGTATATTACCGCGAAGGCACAGCGCGCTGCGCTCGACTACGACGACCTGATTGCCAAGACCGCAAGGCTACTAGGGGACCGGCAGTCCGCAGCGTGGGTTCTCTACAAACTCGATCGCGGCATCGACCACATCCTCGTCGACGAGGCACAAGATACAAGCCGCGAGCAGTGGCAGGTTGTCGAAGCACTCGCGGAGGAGTTTTTCACCGGCGCCGGCCAGCGCGAAGAGAGGCGCACGCTGTTTGCCGTTGGCGACGAAAAACAGTCGATCTACAGCTTCCAAGGCGCGCAGCCAAAGATGTTCGCCGAGATGGGCGACAAGTTTGCAGCCGCCACAAAAGCTGCTCAGCAGCCATGGCGGCGCTTAGGGCTCAATCTGTCGTTCCGTACCGTTGCACCGATCCTCACCGCCGTCGATCGTGTGTTCTGCGATCACGAGAGCACGCCGGGACTGACGGCCAAGAAAGCAACCATTCGGCACGCCGTTCATCGGGTCGGGCATGCCGGTCTCGTCGAGATCTGGCCGACTGAAAAGCCCGAAGACAATGCGGGCGCCGACGTTTGGTCGCCGCTTGACGATGAAGCTTCGCGTTCAACTGAAGTCCGCCTTGCCGAGCGCATTGCCCAGACCATCAAAGGCTGGCTCGACTCTGAAGAGCTGCTGCATTCTGAGAACCGGCCCATCCGTCCCGGCGACATACTTATCCTTCTGAGAAAGCGACGGCCGTTCGCTGGGCCAATGGTTGCTGCACTGAAGTCACGCGGGATTCCCGTCGCCGGCGCCGATCGTCTGCGCATGAGCGAACAGATCGCCGTTGCGGATCTCGTCTCGCTTGGCGACTTCCTAACGCTGCCCGAGGACGATTTGGCGCTCGCCGAAGTCCTCAAGAGCCCGCTATTCGGATTTGATGACGATGACCTCATCGCACTGGCACCAGGGAGAAAAGGCACATTATGGTCTGCGCTCATTGCCAATGCGGACGCCAAGCCGCACTTCAAGGCAGCCACCGAAACCCTAAAGCGCTGGCGTTCACGCGCAGACTTCATCCCGCCGTTCGAGTTCTTCGCGAGCATTCTCGATCGTGAGGATGCGCGCGCAAAGTTTCTCGCGCGCCTGGGACCAGAAGCCGCCGATCCACTCGACGAGTTCCTCAATTTGGCGCTCAGATATGACGATGCGGCTGCACCCTCGCTCACCGGGTTTCTCGCCTTCTTGCGCGAGACCGAGCGCGAGGTGAAGCGCGACATGGAGCACGGGCGCAACGAGGTGCGGGTCATGACAGTGCACGGCGCCAAAGGGCTCGAGGCGCCGATCGTGTTTCTACCCGACACCTGCACAACCGCCGCCGCCGCTAGCAGCGCCGGCACCGCGCTGCTCGAACTGGCGGACATGGAGACGCCGCAAGGCATCGAAGCCACGCCGTTTGTATGGAGTGTCAAAGGAACCAGTAAGATCAAGACAATTTCTGCTGCGCGCAATCAGCAAAAGGCGCTCGACGCCGAGGAGCGCCATAGGCTGCTCTACGTGGCGATGACGCGCGCACGTGATCGGCTTTACGTCGCAGGCTTCGAAGGCAAAATGGGCCGCGCGTCAGGCTGCTGGTACGATCTCATTGACGTGGCCCTGCGCCCCTCTCTCCAAGAGACCGGGGGCCCTGGCGGCACCAAGGTCTTGCGTTGGAGTGAACCGCAGTCGGTAGCCCCGGTTCCGCCGAAACACGCGCTGATCGACGACTCCATCGCCGAGCCTTTACCTTCCTGGGCAACGCGGCCGGCGCCTCGCGAACCAAACCTCACAATACCGCTCGCACCATCACGCCTGGAGGCGTATGCCCCGGACGATGAAGGTGAGCCTCTACCCACACAACAGGGCGCCCGCGACGCCGATGAGCCGGCAATCCTGTCACCCACATCATTTACGAGCGAGCACCGATTCCTGCGCGGCACGCTCACGCATGCGCTTCTTGAGCACCTGCCCACGCTTGCGCAAGCCGGCTGGGAGAAGGCGGCAAGAGAATTCATCGCAATACGCGGCGCTGAACTCTCTGCGAGCGTTCGCAGCAGCATCGTTGAGGAGACCTTGGCAATTCTCAACGCACCAGAGTTCGCTGCGCTGTTCGGGCCACACAGTCGCGCCGAGGTTCCAATTGTGGCGCTCATCGCCAATCCAAAATCCAAGGAGCCACCACTCAAACTCATTGGTCAGATCGATCGCTTGGTAGACCTCGGCGACGAGGTTCTGATCGTCGACTACAAAACCAACAGGCCACCCCCCACGACGGTCGAAGGCGTTGCGCCTGCTTATCTTTTTCAGCTTGCCGCCTATTCGCTCGCGTTGCGGACGATCTACCCTGGCCGCACAGTGCGGACCGCCCTGCTGTGGACCGAGGTACCGCGAATCATGCAAATCCCCGCTGAAGTCCTCGACACCTATTGCTCGCGCCTGTGGGATCTCAACCTAAGCCACCTTGACGCTAACGAGGCGCATTCCTAACTTCCGGCTCTAACGGATGCCGGCCCAATACAAGACTTTTGGCATCGATCAGGAGACCATCCAAATGGCCATTGACGTATCAGACAGCACCTTCGAGCAGGAAGTTTTGAAGTCTTCCGAGCCAGTTCTGGTGGACTTTTTTGCCGAGTGGTGCGGGCCGTGTAAGGCGATGGCTCCCGCGCTCGAGCAGATCGCGCAAGAGATGCAGGGTAAGGTCAAGGTCGTGAAACTCGACGTTGACCAAAACCCGAAGGTCACGGGCGAATACGGCATCCGCGCAATGCCGACCCTTCTGCTGTTCAAGAACGGTCAGGTCGCAGCTCAGCACACCGGTGCGCTTGTGCAGAAGAAGAAGCTTGAGGATTGGATCAACGCGTCCGTCACGGCCACCGCCTGACCGCTACGAAGAGAATCTCATTTCGAAGGCCCTGCGATTGTGTCGCGGGGCTTTCTCACGTCAGGCTCGCATCGTCATGCGGCCGTGGAGGCGCCCTGTACCGGGGCTTAGGCGCCCAAATGTAGGGACCTAGAGCAAGATCGTTCTTGATGGAATCACTCACCAAGCCCGGGAGGTCTCCAACAGATAAGTGAATCTTACTCTAAATCAAAAATGTAGAGACTGATTCACGTTTCACTTGGAAGCACTTGAGCTGTTCCAAGTGAAACGATCAGGCTCTAGCCAACGGCATTTTTTCAATGACTAAGCGACCTCGATCAATTCGCTTGCGGCTCCACGCCGTCCTGCAGGGCTAGCACGTGACCGGCCAGGTAAAGCGATCCGCAGACGAGAATGCGCTTCGCTCCCGGCTCCAGCTGATCAATACGCTGCAATGCGGTCTCAATATCACTTGAGCATTCCGCCTCTAAGCCGACGCTGCGGGCAGTCTCCGCTAGCGCCTCGGGAGCGTGTGGCGTCTCGTGCGCGCGGGGAATCGGAACCGTTAGGACACGGCGAACAAGACCGCGAAAGGGGTTCAAGAATCCATCTGAGTCCTTCAGCCCCATCATGCCAACCATGAGATAGACGGGCTTGGAGGCGCGCTCTTCCAGGTCTGCCAGCGTTTGCGCCAACGCGCGGCCCGCAGCTGGGTTGTGCCCGCCGTCCAGCCAAAGCTCTGAGCCCGGCTTCAACATGGACGGTAGCAGTCCCCGATCCAGCCGTTGCATGCGGGCAGGCCAGCGCACCTTCACAAGTCCCTGCTCCATTGCCCGTTCGTCGAGACCAAGCGCGGGCTGCGAGGATCGCAACTCGAGCGCAGCCGCAACGGCCGTGCCGGCGTTGACAATCTGGTGCCGGCCGGTAAGCGCGGGCAGGGGGAGATCCAAGAGCTCGTCCTCGGCCTGCACGACGAGACGGCCGCTCTGCTCATAAGCATCGAAGTCCTCGCCCCACGCGACCAGCCTTGCGCCCACCCGATCCGCTTCGACGCGTATTAC
>JAUWCP010000232.1 GCA_030609245.1 Hyphomicrobium sp. | reverse complement strand
GGTTGATGCCTCCAAATTCTTCAACCTTCAAACACAGCTGCAAAAAGGCGCTGATTCCCTGGCGCTGGCCGCTGCCGCGGAACTGGATATAAAGCCGCTCGCGATCACCCGCGCCAATGCGGCGATCGCCAATCTCGTGCAGAACCAGCACCGGTTCTCCGACGCCGGTGCAACGCAGATCACGGCAGCCGATGTCACCGTGCGCTATCTAAGCGGTCTGCCGGCCAATGATGCGTTGGTGATCGACGGCTCCTATGACACAACTGATCCGGCGGAGGCTCATTACGTCGAAGTGACGGTGACGGCCCAGGACATGACGTCAGTTTTTCCGGCATCTTTCCTCGGAGGAAGCGACACGGTCACGGCTGGCGCGCGGGCAGTCGCCGGCTTCCAGGCCGCGGTCTGCAAGTTCACGCCTATGTTCATGTGCAATCCGTTTGAGGGCACTGGAACTTCCATCTTCGCAGCGATCGCGAATCCGGCAATCCGCAGACGCCAGATCCAACTACGCAAAAAAAGCGGCGGAGAGTCCCAGTATGCTGCCGGCAACTACGGCTTTCTGCAACCGCCTGGCGGCGAAATGGGTGCAAATGTGCTTAGGGAGATGCTTGCACTCGTGCATCCGCCAGCCTGCTTCATTCAGCCCGGCGTCGAGCTGCGTCCGGGCTTCATCGCCTCTGCCGATCAAGGTCTCAATGTACGCTTTGACATGTATGATGGTGCGCTTAACGGCAAGAAAAATAATCCGGATTTCCGTCCGGCGAAAAATGTCCGTAAGGGATATGCCTACGACGGAAACGCCTGCCAAGCCGGGCTGGACGACGACGATCCGCCCCAGCAGCAGGGCCTGCCCGACGACACCTGCTTTGCCACCGACAGCTGCCCCCATATGGACGGGCGCATGGGAGATGGTGACTGGGACATCGAGGGTTACAAGCTTGCGAACAACCTCTTGCTCCCGGGGGTTCCGAATTCCGCCTCGCGCTACGAGGTCTATCTCAACGAGCTGGCAACCGACGAGTTCAGGACGGCTTCTCCGGGAGGAGAAACCGGCGAGCCGCAATGCTATAGCGGCGGCGTCCTCAATGACGACCCGGACCGCCGGTTGCTCTTTATCGCGGTGCTCGACTGCCAGGCGCACAACGTTAGTGAAGAAAATATGGGCAACAGTGGACCACCCGTTCCCGTGACAGCCTTTGCGAAGATGTTTCTGACGAAACCGGTCGATCAGGGCCCCGACCAGAACATCTATGCCGAACTTGTGGAGGTTATCGAGCCAGGCAACACGACCAGTAATGTCGTCCGCGACATCGTCCAACTCTACAGGTGACAGATAAAGGGATCAGTCATGTTACGTATCGCTGGCTTTTGTAAGGACGACAGGGGGGCATCCCTCGTTGAGATGACACTCGTTACACCCTTCCTCGTCTTTTTGGGGCTGGGCATCTCGGAGTTCGGGCAAGCGTTCTACCATCAGCATCTGATCACCACCGGCTTGCATGATGCGTCCCGCTACCTCGCTCGGTTCGACGATCCCTTGGGCCCGGCGGCGGCAGACGCCAGAGACATCGCGGTGACTGGGTCGATCGGTGGAACAGACAAACGCGTGTCGTGGTGGAACACCGGCGACATAACGGTAACCATACAGAACATCGCAAATCCGATCGACAGCACGACCGGCTTGCGGCTCTATCGGGGTACCGACCCGCTCAAGGTTGTTCGGGTTGCAACCTCGGTCGATCATCCTGGCCTCGGGTTCCTAAGCGCGATCGGTATTTCATCGCCGCTAACGATTAGCGTCTACCATGAAGAACGCGTGATAGGAGAGTAGATCCATGCGAGGCCTTCTTACCCGTTTGGGAAGAGATCAATCCGGTGCCGCCATGGTCGAGTTCACGATCGTGGTCTTTTTCTTCCTCGTTCTGACCGGCGGCGTGGTCGAATTCGCGCTTGGCTGGTACCAGTGGAACAGCGCGTCGAAAGCCCTGCAGCAAGGTGTTCGGCTCGCCTCAGTGTCCGATCCAGTTGCCTCCGACCTGATCACCCTGGATGGTCTAGGCAGTGCCAGCCCCGGTGATCCGATGCCGAGCTTCTCGTACGTGTGCAAAGGGGAGACCAGCTCGTGCGATAGCGGCGGCTACAGCACATCCGCCATGAACACAATCGTCTATGGCCGTGGTCAAACTACATGCGGAACCATCGGACCTGATGGCTTCGCGGGCATGTGTGACATCTTCGACCGTATCCAGCCACAGAACGTGATTATCACCTACCAGCACACGGGCCTGGGTTTTGCGGGACGTCCTGGGGCTGCGGGACGTCCTGGGGGTGCGGTTCCCACCATCACGATCGAACTGATAGACCTCGAATACAATTACGCCTTCCTGAGCGGTCTGCTCGGCTTGGGGCCCATCACCCTACCGCCAATGCGCACGACAGCGACGGGCGAGGATCTCGCAACAATAACCGATGGAACGTGATCATGTCCTCCAAGCCCCTCAGCATCCTGGCGAAGCGGCAACTGGTACGGGTCATATCGGCCGACGGAGGGCTGGCCCAGCGACTTGGAAAGGTCCTGGACACAGCGCGGCGTTTTCATATTGAAACGACTTCCGGTCCGCTCTCGCGCATGGCCGGAGCGGATGAGTTCGGCGCACACGCCTCGGTGATCGTTGTGCAACTCGAGGGAGACGACGACGGAAATCTCTCAAAGCTCGAGCATTTCATGCACAGCGCGAGGCGGCCCGCGCCGGTGATCGTCGTCTCAGGCGCGTTGAACACCGAGGCCGCCCGCAGGCTCGTCAGGCTGCGGGTGTCCGATTGGCTGCCCCACGATTGCAGCGATGAGGATTTGGCAACCGCCTGTGAGAAGGCGGTCAGCCCGGACGGAGGCCGCAATCGCGCGGACCGCGCGCGCTGCTTCGCGTTTTTCTCTGCCGTGGGAGGCTCCGGCGCAACAACGCTTGCGATCAATGCGCTGGCCGCCGTTGCCGACAAGGGCAAACCCGCACGGGCCTGTCTCGTCGATCTGGACTTCCAGTCGGGGCGTCTTGCTGACTACCTAGACGTCGAGCCTAATCTCGATCTGACGGAGATTAGCACCACGCCTGAGAGGCTCGACGCGCAGCTTCTCGATGTCATGTTGAGCCGTCATGCGAGCGGCGTATCTGTCATCGCTGCACCCGCTTCACTGTCGGCGTTCACTACCGTCAGTTCGGAAGCCATCGGGCGGCTGCTGGACCTTGCGTCGGCCAAGTTCGACAATCTTGTTCTCGACATGCCTCCGGTTTGGATGCCGTGGTGCAAACCTGTCGTCGGTGGTGTGGACCGTTTCTTTATCGTCACTGACCTGTCCGTCGCCGGATTACGCATGGCGCGGCGGCTGGCGAATCTGATCGCGAACGAATGTGAGATTGACGCCGCCCGGTCAGTCATCGTGAACAAGAGTAGCTGGCGTGGCACCGCAGGTGTGAGGAAGCGGCACGCCACGGATATCCTGGGCGAGTACCTGGCGGGGTTCGTTCCCAATGCCGGCAAGCGGCTGCTCGAAGAGCAGAACCGGGGCACGGTAATTGCAACCAACTCCGCAGGGAAATCAGTTAGGGATGCTTTGAAACCCATACTGGAGGCCCGCTGACCTGCTCTCGCGGACGCCAGAACGGGCCTGCACAACGGCGGTCCGGTTGAATGGAAAGGTATATGTCATGGCCGGTAGATTTGCAGCCACGAGGGTCGACACGCCTAATTTACAGGTTGAGACCGAG
>JAUWCP010000116.1 GCA_030609245.1 Hyphomicrobium sp. | reverse complement strand
GGCCAGGCCGCCGGAGGTGCAGAATTTGCGGCCCGGCGAGCGAGACGCTATCTAAACGGCTACGGTTTCTTGAGCATCGGCGGCTAGAGCCTGATCGTTTCACTTGGAACGCTTCAAGTGCTTCCAAGTGAAACGTGAATCAGTCTCTACACTTTTGATTTAGTGCAAGATTCACGTTCTTGCCGGGAACCTTCTGGGCTTGGTGAGTGATTCCATCAAGAACGATCTTGCTCTAGCGCCGGACTTGGGCGTTCTGCGAGCCCTTGTTCCGACCCCAGCCGGCTCGACCGTCTAATGGCCTATCAAGGAGGAAAACGGGCGTTTGGCGCAAATCCGTCGCTACCGGAACGAAAACCAATCAGGCGACAATTTCATCAAATAGGCCGTGAACGTTGACGAGCGTCTGTTTGAGCAGGGTTTCGAGCTCAGTGAAGCTCTGTGCGTCACCCGCGCGCGCCAGAAGTTCCTTCAATTCATGCGGCGCCGTCTCCGGGTCGAACTTCTCCTCCAGGCACAGCCGCACGACTTGGGTCAGATCGTGCAGCAGTCGTGTTGCCGGGATCAGGACTTCGGCGTGGGCGGGGCTTAACACGCCTGCATCTCTGAGTTTTCGATAGGCCTCGACCGTGTTCTGATCGAGAACAGATGGGTGTGTCGCAGCGCTTATGAGTTGCAGGTACTGAGCGATAAACTCCAGATCAACGAGGCCGCCGCGCACTTGCTTCATCTCCCAGATGTTCTCCGTCCCCTTTTCCTTGGCGATGCGCTCGCGCATGTCGCGCACGTCGGCTGCGACCTTGCCAGCGTCATGGGGCCGTAGGAGCACCTCACGGATGGCGGCCTCAACGCGCGCTCTTAACTCAGGTGGCCCTGAAATGACTCGCGCGCGCGTCAACGCCAAATGCTCCCACGTCCAAGCCTCATTGGCCTGATAGTCAATGAAGCTTGTCAACTGCGTCGCCACCGGCCCCTTCTGACCCGAAGGCCGCAAGCGCATATCCACTTCGTAGAGCGTTCCTTCCGCCGTCGCGGAGGACAGCGCGCTTATCAGGCGCTGCGTCAGCCGCGTGTAGTACTGGGTGGGAGCCAATGGGCGTTCCCCGTCCGATTGCGTAGCGCCCTGCGCAAAGTCGTAGATGAGGATCAGATCGACGTCTGAAGCCGCCGTCATTTCATGGCCGCCCAGTTTGCCCATTGCGATCACAGCCGCGGTCCCATCGGGAATGCGCCCGTGCGCGCGGGCTAGCTCGCGCTCGGTCTCGCTCTTGAGCGCGTTGATCAGGCGCTCGGCCAGAAGCGCATAAGCGCCACCGGCCTGATTGGCTTTGATTGCGCCCGACAGCACGCGGATGCCGATCAAAAACTGTTGCTCGCTCCCGACGACGCGTGCGCGGTCCAGCACATATTGCATATCGTGATCGCCGCTGCCGATTTCCGCTCGGATCAAGCGATCGAGTTCGTCGGCTGTCGGCAGCATACCAAGCGTGCCCGGATCCAGCACGGCATCGAGCAGACGCCGCCGGCGTGCGAGGATGCCTGCACGCCGCGGTGCGGTCCCCATAATGTTGGCGATGAGGCGCAACATCGCAGGATTGGACCGCAGAAGTGAGAAAAGTTGCACGCCCGTTGGCAGCTCGCTCAGAAACCGGTCGAACCCGACCAGCGCACGATCGGGATCGGTGGTGTCGGCGAGGGCAGTAATGAGCGAGGGCTGCATTTCGGTTAGTCGTTCGCGCGCCCGTGCGCTGCGCACGGCGCGATAGCGACCATGGTGCCAACCGCGCACCATCTCCAATACGTCGGAGGGTCGCGAAAATCCCATGTCTTTAAGGGCGGCAACGGTATCTGGATCGTCCTGCTCACCGGCGAACACCATACTCTCGCTGCCTGCCGTCAGCTCGGGGCTACCCTCAAATAGCCCCGCGTAATGGCCCTGTACCGTCTCCAATCTAGATATGAGCTCACGCGAGAATGCCTCCACGTCCGCGTAACCACAAAAGAGCGCGAAGCTCTCCAGGCGTGCGGGATCATCGGGCACGTCGTGCGTTTGCTCGTCGGCAACCATCTGCAATCGGTGCTCAATGCGACGCAGGAAAAGATAGGCCTCTGTCAGCTCAGCACCGACGGTTTCCTTCATCCAAACGCGCTGACCAAGCCTCTTGAGCGCGTCAATCGTCTGTCGCACGCGCAAGTCAACTTGACGGCCGCCGGCAATCAGTTGCTGCGTTTGCGCAAAGAACTCAATCTCGCGAATGCCGCCTCGCCCGAGCTTGATGTTGTGACCGGCAACCGCAATCCCGCCAAAGCCCCGGTGCGCATGGATTTGGCGCTTCATAGCGTGGATGTCGGCAATCGCCGCATAGTCGAGATACTTGCGCCAGATGAATGGCGATAGACCCTGAAGGAGCAACTGCCCGGCTTCCAAGTCGCCGGCGCACGCGCGCGCTTTGATGAGGGCAGCGCGTTCCCAGTTCTGGCCAAAGCTCTCGTAGTAGATCAGAGCGGCTTCTGTCGACAAAGCAACCTGCGTGGCGCCCGGATCAGGCCGCAGGCGCAAATCGGTCCGGAAGACATATCCATCGCCCGTGCGTTCTTCCAGAAGCTGTACGAGGTCGCGCGTCAGGCGGACGAAAAACGGCTGCGGCTCCACACCAGGCGCAAGTTGGATACGCTCTAGATCGTAGAAAACAATAAGATCGATATCGCTGGAATAGTTGAGTTCCCCGGCCCCATACTTGCCCATGGCCAAGACGATGTAGCCTGAGGGTGCAGCGGCCCCATCAGTTCTCTTGCCGAGCCACTGGCCGGCTTGCGTGGCCTGATGAAAAAGATAGGCAACCGTACCTTCGACAGCCGCATCTCCTGTCGCGGTCAAAACAGCTGTGACCTTCATCACGTCCCAGACGCCGCCAAGATCGGCAAGCGCGGTGAGAAGCGCCACTTCGTTCTTAAAGACGCGCAAGGAGCGCATTGCCTCCTCACGCGAGGCCGCCTGGCCGAGATCATGCTCAAGCTGCCGTTTGAGCTCCTCGAAATAGACTTCGGGAACACGCGTGAGGACACGTTGCAGGCGCGGAATATCGCGCTCGACAAGACTTGATAGATATGGCGACCCACAGAAGACGCCAGCCAGGAGATTCGAAACAGAGCGTTTCTCCATAAGCCCCGAAAGCGCAGCGAGCTCGGGCATCGCCTTCGCAGCTTCGCGCAGGCCAATAAGCGCGCCAGAAACACGCTCGTTGTTCACCGCTAGCGGCGCATCGCAGATACGCTCAAAGAATGGTTTCACCCCCAGCTCGCTTGCCGCCATTGCGCCTGCCCGTCCTCGATCGAAAAGCCACCTTCTAGCTCTACTCGGCCAGTCGCCGCGGCAACGTCAAGACTACACGCAGGCCCGGCTCATTGCCCTCCAGGCGGACACTGCCCCCATGCAAGCGCGCTACAGCCTGCACCAGGCTCAAGCCCAATCCTGTTCCAGGTTCGGTACGGCTCTTCTCCAAGCGCACGAAGCGCCTCAAAACCCGCTCGCGATCGGCTGCGGCAATGCCCGGCCCACGGTCGCCGACACCGATCTCTATTCCCTCTTCACGCGTGGCCAAACTGACGGTGATCTCTGCGCCTGAGGTGTGCGTTTTGGTGGCGCGCGCCGAGTATTTGATGGCGTTGTCGATAAGATTGGCTACGGCCTGGCCTAGGAGCTGGCGGTTGGCTGTAATAATAGGACCATCGCCTGCATCGATCTCAAGCTTTAGCTGGCGCTCCTCAGCCACCGGCTCGTAGAGCTCCGCCACATCGCGCACGACGCGCCCCAGATCGAAACGTTCAGCGCTGTCCTCCAGAGCGCCGGCTTCGAGCCTAGCGATCAGCAACAACCCGTTGAAGGTTTTGATCAGCTCGTCAGCTTCTTCGATCGTGTGCTCTAGCCCCTTCCGGTAAGCGCCTTCCCTGGTTGGATCGCGCAGTGCGGCCTCAGCAGCGTTGCGCAAGCGGCTGAGAGGTGTCTTCAGGTCGTGGGCGATGTTATCGGAAACCTCGCGCAAACCGTTCATCAGCGCTTCGATCCGATCCAGCATGGCGTTGAGATTTTCGGCTAAATCGTCGAGCTCATCACCCGAACCGCTAAGCGCAATGCGCCGCGACAAGTCGCCGTGCATGATGGACCGGCTCGCGACATTGATTGTCTCGATTCGTTTCAGCACAATGCGGCTGATGACGAACCCACCAGCAAGACCCGCTAACGACAACAAGCCGAATCCGATGAGAAAGATGCGCCCCATCTCATCGGCGAAATGCCGTTGCTCCTCGATGTCACGCCCAACAATGAGGCGCGCACGCCCCTTGAGCTCGACAGGAATGGCAATGCCGAGACGCGCATTCTCTCCGTCATTGGCGCCTTTGGCATAACGAAACACGCCACCCGAATTCGTCTCGGCGATCTCCGGCGGCACGCGGCTGAGGTTGCCGGCGAGCTTTACGCCGCTGGGACCGGCTAAATAGTAAAGCCCTAATCCATCAGGCTGGCTGCGCGCTTCAACGGCACGCGTGAGCGCGGGCAAACCGCCGGTCTGCGCATCAGCTTTGAGCAACTGCGCTTCTGAGCGCAGCGTCGTCAAAACCTGATTGGTAAGAATACGATTCGTTTGCCAGAACAGCAGGCCGACGATGAAGCCCGCGCAAATGAGATAGGCCGCCACCGTCACAGCGGCGATCCGGAATGCGGTCGTCGAGACCGCCCGGCTTAGGAGATTAGCCTGGGCCATCGCGGATCGTATAACCCGCCCCGCGCACGGTGTGCAAAAGAGGCTTGTCGAAGTTCTTATCGATCTTTCCCCTGAGCCGCGAGACGTGCACGTCGATCACGTTCGTCTGTGGATCGAAGTGATAGTCCCACACGTGCTCCAAGAGCATTGTGCGCGTCACGACCTGACCTGCATGCTTCATCAGGTACTCAAGCAGACGGTATTCACGCGGCTGGAGTTGAATCGGCTCGCCGTCGCGCGTCACGCGATGCGAAAGGCGATCCAAAACCAGGCCGCCGACAATATAGCGCGTCTCCTGCTCCGCCGGCACAGGGCGTCGCGCCAACGCCTCGACGCGCGCAAGCAGCTCAGAGTAGGCATAGGGTTTCGTCAGGTAGTCGTCCCCGCCGGCCCGCAGCCCCTTAACCCGGTCGTCCACATCGCCGAGCGCGGAAAGGATGAGGACAGGCGTGCGCATACCTTTCGCCCGCAACTCCTTGATGGCCGACAACCCATCCAGACGTGGCAGCATACGATCGACGATCAGCACGTCGTAATTGCCCTCTTGCGCAAGACTCAGTCCCGTCTCGCCGTCCTCGGCGATATCGGCCGCATGCCCGCTTTCCTTCAGCGCCTTTTGCAGGAATTGCGCCGTTTCGCGGTCGTCCTCGATTACCAGAACGCGCATTAGTTCACCGGGTTGCCAGGTTCGAACTCAGATGAGGCTAACATTCTGACCTCTCACTTGCACAACGTCGAGGCGGCCCGTCCCCTTTTTTAAGGAGACGAGCCGCCTCGTATTCAGCCCAACTCCCCTACTCGTCAGCTCTTATTGATCTGAACGGGGATAAGCCTCTTCTGATCGCCGGTCTTGATGTGGAGCAGCACCGCGGTTCGGCCCAGCTCCTTCATCTTCTTGAGGGCCTCAAGAACATCCGCAGGTGAGGAGACCCTCTTTCCGCCGGCCTCAAGGATCACGTCGCCCGACTTTAAACCCTTCTTGGCGGCGTCTGAGTTGGGGTCCACTTCAGCAATGGCTACCCCTTCCTTGGAGCCACCCGAGCGTGCGGGCATTAACGTTAGACCCAGCTGCTTCAGGTCGACTCTCTCAGGTTTTTCCTCGGGCTCATCGTCGTCGAACTTGCCCAAGGCAACCTTCGTGGAGTTCGGGAACTTGCCGAGCTTGACCTTGAGGGTCTTCTCCTTGTCAAGGCGCCACACCTTGACCTTGACGGTCGCGCCCGGCGCAAAGTCGGCGATCTTGCGAGCAAGGTCACGGCTGTCCTCAATCTCCTTACCGTTCACCTCCAAGATCGCGTCCTGAACCTTAAGGCCGGCGTCCGCAGCCGGACCATCGGCCATCACCTCGCTGATGAGAGCGCCCTTGTCCTCGCTCAGTCCGAGGCTCGCAGCAGTGTCATCATCAATGTTTTGGATCTTGACGCCTAACCACCCGCGGCTCACTGAACCACTGTTCTTGAGCTCATCGATGACGTCTTTCACCGTGTCGGCTGGGACCGCGAATGCAATGCCGACGTTGCCCCCGGTTGGGCTGAAGATTGCCGTGTTCACGCCGACGACTTCGCCCTCGAGGTTGAACGTTGGGCCACCCGAGTTGCCGCGGTTCACAGCCGCATCGATCTGCATGAAGTCATACGGGCCCGATCCGATATCGCGCGCAAGCGCCGACACGATGCCGGCCGTCACGGTACCACCGAGACCGAACGGGTTGCCGACAGCCAACACCCAGTCGCCCACGCGGGGCTTCTTGTCCGCGAACGTCACGTGCGGGAACTTCTTTTTGCTGCTCTTGATCTTCAGCAGCGCAATGTCAGTGCGCGCGTCCGTGCCGATCAGCTCAGCCTCAAGCTTTTCCTGATCATCGAAGCTAACAAAAACCTCTGTTGCGCCGTCGATCACATGGTTATTGGTCACCACATAGCCGTCGGCAGAAACGACGAAGCCAGAGCCAGTCGCTCGCCGCAAACGTGGACGCGGCTGCTGGGGCTGGGGCGCGTTAAACTCTTTGGGCAGATTTTTGAACAGATCGTATAGCGGATGATCTTCCTGCAAGTTGGGGAAACCGCGGCGCGGACCCTTCCCGTTGTCATTGCTGGCAAGCTGCGGTGCGGCGTTCGTGGTCGAGACGGAGACCACCGCTGGTTTCACACGTTCCACGATATCGGCAAACGACCCCGTGCCGGCCATTGGAGAGCCTGGTTGCAGTTGCGCAACCGCTGGCGACGGCTGCTCGGCCACGCCCAGCGCCAGTAGGCCGGCACCCAACACCGTCACGGCGGCAAGACGCCCAAATCTGCGGCCCCGGGTTATCGCTGGTCCGGTCGTTGCTGCGCCCTCAGGCGAGCCGGGTTGAACGTGCATGCGAAGAAACCTCCATCGCTCAGGCAAGGATTGGAATTGAGCCCTATTGCGTATCTAAGCCGGCATTACGGCAGCCTTTCGATTGCCTTAACAGTTGGTAATGAACGCATC
>JAUWCP010000252.1 GCA_030609245.1 Hyphomicrobium sp. | reverse complement strand
GGGGCCAATCCCATGGACCTGAAGCGCGGTATCGATCTCGCCGTCAATGCGATTGTCGATGAACTCAAGACCAAGTCCAGAAAGGTTACATCCAACGACGAGATCGCCCCGGTTGGCACCATTTCGGCCAACGGCGACATTGAAATCGGCGCGAAGATCGCCGAGGCGATGAAGAAGGTCGGCAACGAGGGCGTCATCACGGTCGAGGAATCCAAGAGCCTGGAGACCGAGCTCGACGTGGTCGAGGGTATGCAATTCGATCGCGGTTATCTCTCACCCTACTTCATCACCAACGCCGACAAGATGGTTGCCGAGTTGGAGCAGCCTTACATTCTGATCCACGAGAAAAAGCTCTCCGGGCTGCAGGCCATGCTCCCAGTTCTCGAGGCCGTGGTGCAGGCGGGTAAGCCGCTTCTGATCATCGCCGAGGACGTCGAGGGTGAGGCGTTGGCTACGCTCGTTGTCAACAAGTTGCGCGGCGGCTTGAAGGTCGCCGCCGTCAAGGCGCCCGGTTTTGGCGATCGCCGCAAGGCCATGCTGGAGGATCTCGCCGTTCTGACTGGCGGCACGGTCATCAGCGAGGACGTGGGCATCAAGCTGGAGAACGTTACGCTCGAAATGCTGGGCACGTCCAAACGGGTGACGATCGACAAGGAAAATACCACGATCATCGATGGGGCCGGTTCCAAGTCCGACATTGAGGGCCGCATCAAGCAGATCAAGGCGCAAATCGAGGAAACGACCTCCGACTACGACCGTGAGAAGCTGCAAGAGCGGCTGGCCAAGCTGGCCGGCGGCGTGGCGGTCCTCAAAGTCGGCGGAGCGACCGAGATTGAGGTCAAGGAGCGAAAGGACCGGGTTGAAGACGCGCTTCACGCCACACGCGCAGCTGTCGAGGAAGGCATCGTCCCAGGCGGCGGTGTAGCGCTGTTGCGCGCAATCAGCGTTCTTGAAGATCTGAGCGCCGAAAACGATGACCAGAAGGTCGGCATCAGAATCGTCAAAAAGGCGCTTCAGAGCCCGGCGCGGCAGATCTTCACCAACGCGGGTGAGGACGGCTCTGTTATCGTCGGCAAGGTGCTTGAGAGCGACAAATACAACTACGGGTATAACGCCCAGACCCACGCCTATGGCGACCTCATTTCCGAGGGCGTTATCGATCCGGCCAAGGTCGTGCGTTGTGCGCTCCAGGACGCGGCATCGGTTGCGGGGCTGCTGATTACAACCGAGGTTATGGTGGCGGAACTGCCTAAGAGCGACCACGCTCACCCCCCGATGCCCGGCGGTGGAATGGGCGGCATGGATTTCTAGCCCTCAAATTGCCGTTAATGAGATTGGAAAAGCCCCGGTTTGTGCCGGGGCTTTTCTTATTTGTTGCATCAATTCCGCGGGCTTGTGTTGTTTGGGACCCACTGCAGCGGTCCGGGCTTGACGATCAATGGCGAAGCTTGCCCAATGCAAATCACAGTACCGGGGCGCTCTGTAGCCTTTCCCCGATGGGAACAGTTGTATCCAGCCTAGGCGTGGCCATTTTCTCTTTCTAGGTATTAGGGGCCGTACGACATGACATCGAGGGATCCAAGCGATGATAACCAAAATGGCGTTCTCAGCGTGGAAGGTGTTCATTTCGCTGACCGCAGCGCTTTTCTTTGCGTGCTCAATCACAGTCCACGCTGAAGAACCAGCTGGCTCCGATAAGGCGAGCGAACCCGGCCAAGCGGCTACCTCTTCGCAAAAGAATCCCGACGAGGGTGTGACGAACGCGCGTGCTGCGCCGGGCGACGTCGCCGACAAGATTGATGCCGCAACCGATGAAATCGCGGATGACGACCTTGATGATCCCGACAAGGTTGCCGACACGGGTGACGCTGCCAAGGATGAGAAGGCCGGCAACGTTGCCGACACTGTCAAGGATCAGAAGGCTGACAAGACTGCCGACACAGCAGACGCGGCCAAGGATGAGAAGGCGGGCGACGTTGCCGATAAGGGCGACGCCGCAAACGACGCGAAGGTGGACGATACCGCCGACGCTGCTAAGGATGAGAAAGTCGACGACTCAACAAGTGTGGCCGATGCCGCGCTGCCGTCGCCCGATCCAATTGTTGTGAGAATTCGCGAAAAGCTCTCCATGCTTGGAAGAGGTGCGAGGGAAGACGACGTCACGGCGCTCTTCGAATACTACGGCGATCCGGATAGCTCGGCACTATGGGTCACAACGAGCGGTCTCACCGACAAGGGCAGGGCGACGATCAAGGAGATCCGCAAGGCGGATGATTGGGGCCTCAGAGCGAGCGCCTTTGAGTTGCCTGTGGTGAACGGCAGCGATGTTTCGCCGGACGCTGCGGCCGATGCGGAAGTCAGGCTTGCACTTGCCGTCCTAAAATACGCACGCCATGCCCGCGGTGGCCGCGTCAATCCCGCCAGAATTTCCAAGATCATCGACCGCAAGCCGCCTCTCCTACCACCGGACACGGTGCTGTCCGAGATTGCCGCCAGCGATGCGCCAGGCGATTATCTGCAGTCTTTGCATCCCAAGCACGAGCAGTTCCATAGGCTGCGCGCCGTGCTGCTAAAGCTGCGTGGCGGCGAGGAGGTTGAGCCGCGGCCGAAAGTGGATCCCGCGCTAAACGTCAGGATCCCGCCTGGGCGCCTTCTAAGAAGCGGTATGGAGGACGCGCAGGTCGCGCTTTTGCGCAAGCGGCTCAAAGTTCCCGCCGAGGACCCGTCCCATGAGAATGTTTTCGACGATGAGGTTCGTGAAGCCGTCATTGCTTTCCAGCGGTCGAAGCGTCTGCGGCCCGATGGGCTGGTCGGGAACGGGACGCGCGCAAGGCTCAACGGCCGCCGTGCGCCAGTGGTTGATCGCACCCCCGGAAAGCAGATCCAGCGCATCCTCATCAATATGGAGCGCTGGCGCTGGCTGCCGGAGGATTTGGGTGAGTTTTACGTTTGGGATAACGTGCCGGAGTTCCTCACGCGCGTTGTTAAGAATGGCAAGATCATCCACACGGACAAGATCATTGCCGGTCAGCCATCATGGCCGACGCCGTCCTTTTCTGCCGATATGAAGACGATCGTTTTCCACCCCAGCTGGGGTGTGCCTGCGGGCATCAAGAGGAAGGAGTTGCTGCCGTTACTGCGCAAGAGTTCCGGTGGAGGGTTCTTGTTCTTCGGCGGCGGTTATACGAGCCAGGCCGTGCTCGATGCGCACAATCTTCGCGTGTCCTTCAATGGCAGACCGATCAACCCCAATTCGGTTGACTGGAACAGCGTCAATATCAACGCCTTCAGCTTCACGCAGCCGCCAGGACCGAAAAACGTGCTCGGCACTGTGAAGTTCATGGTCCCCAACAAGCATGCTGTTTATATGCACGACACGCCGGAAAAAGAGCTTTTTGCTCGCTCTTTCCGCGGCGAAAGTCATGGCTGCATGCGCGTGGCGCAGCCGCGCCGGCTTGCTGAAATCCTTCTCGCTCACGACAAAGGTTGGTCCGCCGCAAAGGTCCGCAGCATGTTTTCAGG
>JAUWCP010000222.1 GCA_030609245.1 Hyphomicrobium sp. | reverse complement strand
TGTCATTAGGCGAGCGATGTCACGTCGGACGGCACGCACGCGCGAAGTGTTTTCCATCTGGCCGGAAGCCGCCTGAAAGCGCAGGTTAAACTGCTCTTTCTTGAGCTTCCCCAGCTGATCGTCGAGCTGGTCGAGCGACATATCCCGCAGTTTTTCCGCCTTCATCGCCAGTCCTCACTCAATCCTTCTCTGCGCCCGATCGTCATCAGCCAATACGCGCCACGATGCGTGTCTTGATCGGCAGTTTGGCCGCACCCAACGTCAACGCCTCGCGCGCCAATTGATCAGCCACACCGTCGATCTCAAACATGATGCGTCCCGGCTTCACCCGCGCGCACCAATACTCGGGCGAACCCTTGCCGGAGCCCATGCGGACTTCCTGCGGCTTCTTCGTCACCGGCACGTCCGGGAAAATACGGATCCAAACTCGGCCCGCACGTTTCATATGGCGTGTAATGGCGCGCCGCGCCGCCTCGATCTGGCGTGCGGTGATCCGCTCCGGCTCCACCGCCTTCAGGCCATGCGAGCCAAAATTCAGCGCCGCGCCGCCTGTGGCCGCGCCGTGGATCCGGCCCTTGAAGACCTTGCGGTGTTTTGAGCGTTTGGGTTGCAGCATTACTTCTGTTCCTCAGCCTGCGCCTTTGGCCTGCTCGGGCCGTGCGGCCGCAGGCGGACGCTCCGAAGAGCGATCACGACGATCCCCATCGCGGCGCGGTCGTCCGCCCCCACCGCTTTCCTGCAGATCCGCATTGCGCCGCTCGGCTGCCATGGGATCGTGCTCGATGATATCGCCCTTATAAATCCAAACCTTGATGCCAATAACGCCGTAGGCCGTACGCGCCACGCCGCTGCCGTAGTCAATGTCGGCACGCAGTGTGTGCAGCGGCACGCGACCTTCGCGGTACCACTCGGTACGCGCAATCTCGGCGCCGCCTAGGCGGCCTGCAACGTTGATGCGAATGCCGACGGCGCCAAGACGCAGCGCTGACTGCACCGATCTTTTCATGGCGCGGCGGAAGGCGATGCGACGCTCTAGCTGCTGGGCGATGGCCTCGGCCACCAGGACCGCATCAATCTCGGGCTTGCGGATCTCAACAATGTTGAGATGCACTTCGGAATCCGTGAGGCGCGCTAGCTGACCGCGTAGCTTCTCGATGTCAGCGCCCTTCTTGCCGATCAGCACGCCAGGCCGTGCCGTATGCACGGTGACCCGGCACTTCTTGTGCGGGCGCTCAATGACGACCTTGGAAATCCCCGCCTGGCGGCGCTGCTTCAAGATATGCGCGCGCATCTGCATATCCTCGTGCAGCAACCGGCCGTACTCGCCACGGCCGGCGAACCAGCGGCTGTCCCAGGTGCGGTTGATGCCGACGCGGAAGCCAATGGGATTGACCTTCTGGCCCATTATTCGGTCTCCTTCGTGGCCTTCTTGGCCGTGGTCGTCTTCTTTGCCGCTACCGGCTTCTTCTCTTTAGCGGTCTCTGGCTTTGCCGGCGCGGCTGCCTTGGCAGTCTTCTTGGGCGCTGCCGACTTCTTCGCCTTAGCGGCCTCATCCTTTGCCGGCGCAGCCGCCTTTGCGGGTTTGGCCGCCTTCTTTTCCCTGGCCCCTACTTCCGGCTTCGCCGCCTTGGCCCCTACTTCCGGCTTCGCCGCCTTGGAGGCGGCCTTCTTCTTGGCGGGCTTGGCTGACTTTTCTTCTTCCTTCTCGCGAACGATGACGGTGATCTGCGAGAACGGCCGTAAGATGCCTCCGGCCCGCCCGCGGGCACGAGCATGAAACCGCTTCATAACCAGGTTCTTGCCGACGTGCGCTTCTGCAATGATGAGTTCGTTGACATCGAGGCCGTGGTTGTTCTCCGCGTTGGCAACTGCCGACATCACGCACTTGCGGACATCCTGCGCGATCCGCTTCCTGGAGAACTCCAGATCGGCGAGCGCATGATCGACCTTCTTGCCGCGGATCAATCCCGCAACAAGATTCAGCTTGCGCGGCGAAACCCTTAGGGTTTTCGTCACCGCCTTTGCCTCGTTGTTGGCGAGGCTGCGCTTTCGCTTGGGCGTGCCCATCTTATCTCTTCACCGATTTCTTATCGCCGCTGTGCCCATGAAATGACCGGCTCGGCGAAAACTCACCGAACTTGTGCCCGATCATGTCCTCAGTCACAGACACTGGAATGTGCTTCTGACCGTTGTAGACGCCGAACGTCAGACCCACGAACTGTGGCAGGATCGTCGAACGACGGCTCCAAATCTTGATAATCTCGTTGCGGCTCGACTGGCGCACCTTCTCCGCCTTCTTGAGAAGGAATCCGTCGACAAACGGGCCTTTCCAAACTGAGCGTGTCATAAAACTTCTCCTCGGAGCCGGTCGGCTACCTCTTCTTCTTCGCCTTGCGGCTGCGAATGATGTACTTGTCGGTCGCCTTGTTCTTGCGGGTCTTGGCGCCCTTCGTTGGCTTGCCCCACGGCGTCGCCCAGTGCTTGCCGCCGCACGTCCGACCACCATTGGGGTGATCGACGGGGTTCATAGCAACCGAGCGCACCGTCGGGCGAATGCCCCTCCAGCGCGTGCGGCCGGCCTTGCCCGTCACCGTGTTGGAATGATCCGGGTTCGAGACCGCACCCACGGTCGCCATGCATTCGGCGCGCACACGACGCGTCTCACCTGAACTGAGTTTCAGAATGGCCCATCCCGCATCGCGGCCGACGAGTTGAACAAATGTGCCAGCCGAGCGCGCCAGCTGCCCGCCCCGGCCCGGCTTCATCTCAACGTTGTGCACGATCGTGCCGATTGGTATCGACGACAGTGGCATGGCGTTGCCCGGCTTTACGTCAACCTTTTCGCCTGCAATCACGTGGTCGCCCGCAGCCAGCCGCTGAGGCGCAAGAATGTAGGCAAGGTCGCCATCCTGATACTTGACCAGCGCGATAAAGGCCGAGCGATTGGGATCGTATTCCAGCCGCTCCACCTTGCCCTGAACGTCATGCTTCCTGCGACGGAAATCGACGAGCCGATAGCGCTGCTTGTGCCCGCCGCCAATATGCCGCGTGGTGATGCGACCGTCATTGTTGCGCCCGCCCGTCTTGGATTTGCCCTCCACCAGCGTCTTGACCGGTGGCCCCTTCCACAGCTGGCTGCGGTCGATGGCCACAAGTTGGCGCCGGCCTGGCGACGTGGGACGGAATGTTTTGAGAGCCATGGGTCCGTTTCCTTAAAGGCCTGTCGCCAAGTCGATGGTGTGGCCTTCTTCGAGGGTCACGATCGCCTTTTTCACATTGCTCTGCTTACCGGTGCGCCCGCGAAAGATCTTGACCTTGCCTTTGCGCACCAGCGTGTTGACTGCCTTGACCTTCACCTTGAAGAGGCTTTCCACGGCGGCTTTGATCTGCGGCTTCGTTGCCTTCGGCGCCACCTTGAAGATCACTTGGTTCGCCTCTGAGACGAGCGTCGACTTCTCGGTGATGACAGGCGCGACGATAACGTCGTAAGCGCTGAGCTTGCTCATGGCTTGGCCTCCCCATCCACCTTGCGGCCAACCTCGGCGCCGGCAAAGCGCTCATCCAAAGCGGCAACCGCCGCCTTGGTCAGCACCAACTTCTTGCGCCGCAGGACATCGTAGACGTTGATGCCTTGCACCGGCAGCACGTCGATGTTTGGCAGGTTGCGCGCTGCTCGCGCAAAGCCCGTCTCGAGTTCGGCCCCATCGATAATAAGCACGTTCGTCCAATCCAGCTTGGCGAACTGGTTCTTCAAACCACCCGTTTTGCCGTCCTTGGAGGTCGCCTTGTCGAGCACCACGATCTCGCCGGCTTGCGCCTTGGCGGAGAGTGCATGGCGCAAGGCAAGTGCGCGCACCTTTTTGGGCAGGTCTACCGCGTGGCTTCTCGGCTTAGGGCCAAACGCCTTGCCGCCGCCGCGCCATTGGGGCACCGACTTATCGCCGTGCCGAGCTTGGCCCGAGCCCTTCTGCCTGTACATCTTGCTGCCAGTCACGTGAACCTCAGAGCGGTCCTGTG
>JAUWCP010000297.1 GCA_030609245.1 Hyphomicrobium sp. | reverse complement strand
GGGGGCGACGCCGGTGGGCGGCGACGCTCTGAGGCGAGCTGCGATCCTTGGCAGCGATGCGGCACGATGGCGCAAGTTTTCTCCGCGGGCGCCAGGGTCATTTAACGGCGGCGTAGCCGGGATCGCTGGCCTCGAATGTTTCGTGGCGGCCATCCGCATGCGTGATGCTCAGCCCAAACCACTTGCGGCGAACCTCGTGGTAGTGGACCTTCGGATCGTAGACGTGGGCGGCAACGCCGATCCAGGCGGCATCGAGACGGCCTTGGGCAGATATTACGCTATAACCCGCGACGACCAGATCGCGCTTGGTCGTCTCTAGCCGGACCTGTGCGTTGACATACTCCTGCTCGGCATTGAGCACATCAAGAATCGTGCGCTGGCCGACCTTCTCCTCCTCGCGCACGCCCTCCAGTGCCACCTTGTTTGACTCCACGGCAATCGTATCTGACTCCAGCTGGGCGCGCGACGCCTCAAGTTGTGACCACGCGGCAACGACGGCTTGCGCCTGCTCCGTCCTGACCTGCTCGATCTGCTGCAAGAAGCCGATTTGGTTTTGCTTGGCTTGCCTTACGCGGGCAGAGACCTCGCCACCCTGGTAAAGTGGAATGGAAATTCGACCGAGAACCTCGGTCAATTCGACCTTATCAGTGAACCTACCTACATTGTGACGCTGTTCGTATCCCGCCTCAAGCGTGATGGTTGGCAGCAACTCACCGTGGATCTGTTTGACCGTGAACCCTGCGGCCTGCTCGCGGTAGAGTGCGGCCACGACAAGCGGATTTTCTTTATTGCTGATGTTAATCGCTTCTTCGAGCGAGCCCGGCAAGAATTGATCGGGCGGACCGGGATCGAAAAGATCGTTCGGAGAATTGCCGATCACTTGCAGGAAGGCGCCACGGCTCGTCCTCAGGTTGGCGCGCGCAAGGTCCAGATTCGAAACCGCCCGCGCACGCCGCGCCTTTGCCTGGGCGACGTCCGTTGTTGTCACCCGACCTTCCGAGAAGCGGTCCTGGGTCTCCTTCAGTTCGCGGGAGAGCACATTGACGTTGTTCTCAGTGAGCCGAACAACCTCCTTGTCACGGATGACGTCCATGTAGGCCGTCACCGCATCGAGCAAGACGCTGCTCTCAACGTCGCGATACACTTCGCGCTCGGAACGAACGTTGGCCTCTGCCGCGTTAACAGCATTGTAGGTCTGAAAACCGCGAAAGATCGGCTGGACGCCATCAACACGGAAACCGCCCGGTTGAGTCACACCATCTCCATCAAACGTGCTCCCGCTCGGCTTTGCGTAGGTCCCTCTGACGCCGTATTCACCGCTCGCTCGAATGTCCGGCCGGTAGCCCGACATCGCGCGCGCCACGTCTTCATCGCTGGCGCGTAGAAAGGCGCGCTGCGCATCGAGACGCGGGTTGTAGGCGTAAGCCGATCCAAGCGCTTCGGGCAGCGATTCAGCTGCAACCGGGGACACAAGCGGGCACGCGCCGACCGCAAGGCGCACAACGATCGCAAGACCGACCCACGCCAAAAACTCGTGACAACCCAACTGACGCAACGCAAATCGCGACATAACCCTAACCAACTTTACGCCCAGATAACTCCCTGACACGGCTTAGCGTGACCCAAACGCGCTCGACCGGTCACGCCTTCGCCTCAGGTACGAATCACCTGGCAGACATCCCCCGTGCTGGCGAATGAATTTGTGGCTGCAGCCCCGAAATTTCCGTGTACGTTGTAGTCGAGATACACTTTCCCGGTTACTCCACATAGTTGTCCCCAACCATCCCCGGTGGTCGCTTCATCATCTGGGAACCGACGTCGGTCTCGCGCAGACGAGGTGGCAGAGGAGATTTGGCAGGAGATGAGGGATGGCGACCTGGGCCACTATCAACTTAACGCAGCGCCCCGCGACACTGGCCTGCTGCACTCCTTATCAGACTTCGCAAATAGTCATTGGACCGGGGTTTGTTTCGGGGTTGCAAACGACCGCCACACTGTTCTGGGCTTGCGTATGGCCGACTGAGGCCAAGAGGAAACGTGCACCTTGGGTGGATCTTGGCTGGTCATCATCCGGGCCTTTGGGGCAACCACGCTGATCCGCCAGCAGTGCGGTCGCGCCGGTAGGGCCGATGCCGCACGCACTTTTTGTCGGCCCGCTGCACTAAGCAAGGCCCAGCGGTGGAACGCGATAAGTGGCGCCGCCGCCCAAGCGAACTTGCCCGGGGTCCTCGGTCCGTAACAGGCGCCGCCACGGTTAGCGCGGAGGACGACCGCGAACGGCCCGTTTCGAACGTTGGATCTTGTTACGGCTTCGCGGATCGCGTTACGGGCAGGCCAACGAGCCCCTTGAACCCAATTTCAGCATAAGCTCGACGAGGGCGGCGCATAAACCACACAGCGTCGTCTTCTGCTCGTTATGCACATGCCTGGCATTGACTTGGGACTCTAAAAACTGATTCGTACACGAATTGTATATGGGCCCTGTCACTAAAACTTTGGCGCCAGTGTTCCCCCGCGGGGGTCGTTCACCAAACGAAGAGGGGGGAGGGCTTGGCGCCCTTGTTTGCTTCAGAGGCACCCGTAGCGGGGAAATAGGAGAGATCCAATGAGATCTGTAGTGAGTGCTCTTCTGGTCACCACGGCGTTGGCCCTATCGCAGGGTCCCACAGTCGCGCAGGATATTGTACCTGGTGAATATATTGTACCTGGTGAATGGTGGAGCCCGGATCCGTTTTCAGGGGCGTACATCGGCATGAACGCCGGGTGGGTGCGCGCCTGGGCTGATCAAACTGTAACCAGTTTGGGAGGTCCTTTTCCGGTGACGGTCAGGACGAGCAGCGAGGACGATGGTTTGGCCGCCGGTCTCCATACCGGGTACAACTGGCA
>JAUWCP010000351.1 GCA_030609245.1 Hyphomicrobium sp. | reverse complement strand
CTCTATGTCGTAGCGCAGGCGATCTGGATCTTTCGCGAGTACGAGCGCGGCGTCGTCTTCACGCTGGGCCGCTACACCAAGACGATCGGCCCGGGGCTGAAATTCGTCATCCCCATCATCCAGAAGGTGGTTCGCGTCGATCTGCGCGTGAAGGTCGAGGACGTGCCCACGCAGGACGTGATCTCGCGCGACAACGTCTCGGTCAAAGTCAACGCGGTCATCTACTACCGCGTGATCGATCCCGCGCGCGCGATCATCAGCGTCGAGGACTTCATGGTGGCGACGAGCCAGCTGGCGCAGACGACGCTGCGCTCCGTGCTCGGCAAGCACGAGCTCGACGAGATGCTGGCGGAGCGCGAAAAACTGAACTCCGACATACAGAGCGTTCTCGATCAGCAGACGGACCCGTGGGGCATCAAGGTCTCTAATGTCGAGATCAAGCACGTCGACATCGACGAGAGCATGGTGAGAGCGATAGCAATGCAGGCGGAAGCCGAGCGGTTCCGTCGCGCAAAGATCATCTATGCGCGAGGCGAGGAGCAGGCGGCCAAGAATCTGGTCGAAGCCGGCAGGAAGCTGGCCGAGCAGCCGAACGCCATGCTGCTGCGCTACTTCGCGGCACTGCATGACGTGGCGGGCAATCGCACCTCGACGATTGTCTTCCCCATCCCCATGGACCTGCTGTCGGGATTGAAGTCTTGAGGCGGATCAGGCGGCGGCGTTGGAGTTCGCGTGGAGCAGAAGCAAACGCTGACCGTCCTAGTCCGTATCCGCATCCTCAGGTGCAGATGCCTCGGCGACGCCGCAAAGTCTGGCCTCAAGCGCTTCGATTTTGTCCAACAGATCGAGTACGAGCGCGGTACCAGCAAGGTTGACGCCGAGGTCGCGCTGTAGGCGATTGGCCTTCTGAACGCGCACGATGCTTGTTGCGGAGAATCGCCACTGCGTCCCTTGCGCAGGCAGCGGCTCCACGACGCCCTCCTGAATGAGCTCCACCACCCACTCCGTATGCACACGGCAGATTCGCGACAGCTCAACAAGGGTGATTTCTTCGCTCTCTTCGAGGATCTGAACGCTTTGCGTTTGAGGTTTCTCAGTTGGCATCGCTCATACTCCCAAGCCGGCGCGCGGATCGAAGGGTAGCTCGCGCTCCATTTGCCGGTAAAGCTCCTTGGCCTTCTCGCTTTCCGCCGACGGCAATATGATCTTTAGCACGGCGTAAAAGTCGCCCGGCGGCGAGCCGGGGATGCCCCTCCCCTTGAGCCGCATCGTTCGGCCTTGTGCGGAACCAGGCGGGATCTTGAGCATCACGGGCCCCTCGGGCGTTGGCACCTTGACGCTGGCGCCGAGCGCGGCCTCCCAAGGCGCCACGGGAAGGTCCATGTAAACGTCCCGCCCATCGACCCGGAATAAGCGGTCGGGCGCGAAACGAATTTCTAAATAGAGATCACCGGCCGCGCCCTTGCCGATCCCCGGAGAGCCCTGTCCGGCAAGGCGGATGTGTTGGCCTTCACGAACCCCTTTGGGAATGCTGACGCTGAGGGTCCGTTCCTTGAGGGTCACGTGACCTTGGGCGTCAACCTCCGGGGCGCGCAAGGTGATGGTCCGCTTGGCGCCCGTGAAGGCGTCGCGAAGATCGATCTCGATCTTGGCGTGGTGATCTTGCCCTTGCGCGTGAAATTGCGTGCGCCCCGCAAAAGGACCGGCGCGGCCGCCGCCCATGCGCGCACCACCAAACAGAGAATCGAAGAAATCGCTGAATTGGGAAGCATCGCCCTCGGTGTAGCTGCCGCCGCCGCTGAATTCGAACCCGGCGTCCCAGTTGGGCGGCGCGCGGAAATCTTGGCCCTGCTGCCAGTTGGCCCCGAGTTGGTCGTAGGCTGCGCGCTTCTCGGGGTCCTTGAGAACCTCATTAGCCTCGCCCGCCTCTTTGAATTTGGCCTC
>JAUWCP010000211.1 GCA_030609245.1 Hyphomicrobium sp. | reverse complement strand
CCCACCCTGTCCAGGTCGCAGAACAACAGCGGATCGCCGCACTGGGTGGACCTCGCACATCACTATCGGGCCGCAATGAAAAGAAGTCTTCGCGGCTTATGTCCGACGCGGCGCGAGACGCACTTAGGCGCGTCGCAAGAGCCATGCGCAAGGCCGCCGGCATAAAGGAGCCAGAACCGGCCGATACAGGCACTTCGCCGACAGGACAGCCAGGTCCGCCTGGTCGTCGCGCTGGCGACCGGCGTAGCACCACATTCGGCGCCGTGCAGCCCCGACCAGGCGAGGCATCACGCCGTGCTCTCCCATAGCTCGCTCGGCCCCGCTCATCTCGTCCTGCACAAGGCGCAGAAGCAAGTAGTAGCGCTGCTCAATCTGCTGGGCGACTGGGCCGCCTTCATTGGAGCGGTGTTGATCTTGGGACTGGCGTCCAGTTGGTACATGATCGATTCGGGCGCGCTACTTACGACTGAGCGCGAAGGTCCATGGGTCAGTTGGACCTCGGCCGGCAGGGCCGATGCCGATCCCTACACCCGAGCCCACTTCGCGCGTCTTGGCACCTTGCAGCTCACAACCGAAATCTCACGGAGCTACGTGGCATACGCCGACAGTGACGGCGGCAAGCTTCATTCCTCCTGCGACTACGTCGTCGAAGGCGACGAGCCGGGCGTGAGCTGGTGGAGCATTACCGTATTCGACGACAATGGCGAGCTGATTGCCAACCCCATTAAACGCTATGCGTTCACGAGCCAGTCGATCGCCATTCGACCGAACGGCACGTTTGCTGTCGCGCTTTCCCGCGAGGCAAGACCTGGAAACTGGCTACCAACGGGCGGCGCAGGACGGCTGGCCCTGGTCTTTACGACACTCGACACCCGTGCACCGTTGCTGACGCCAAAGGACGGCGCCGGCAAGGCGCTGCCAGAGATTCGACTTATAAAATGCCGATAAAACTTTCCGATAAGCTCAAGAATGTGAATTGGCAGCTCATCATCGCAGCGCCAATTGCGGCGGGCATTCTCCATATCTGCGCAACATTTGCGGCCCCCTATCTCACCGGCGCATCCGCATATAGCCGGCTGGCGCCGGCGCTACCGCTCAACAAGATGGAGGTTCTGCGACCTATCAGGCCCGGCAAGGAACCATTGCCCTTCCTTTCGCCCGATGCGCGCTATGCCATGTGCCGGTTCGACACCTCGCAGGGGCCCGTCGATGTGACAGCAACGCTGCCCCCTGACGCGGGCTGGACGCTCACGGTCCACTCCCCGCAGGGCGATAACCTCTACGCCGCAGCGTCAACGCCAGGTCGCGCAACACCTGTCTTGCTGATGCTTGTTCCCTCTGACGATCGCTTTCTGGGCGTCACACCAGAGGCGCGTGGCATAGCGCGCGGCACGCAACCACCACTCGCCGTCTCCGCGTCGCGCGGTATCGTCGTCGTTCGCGGACCCGACAACGGGTTCGCCTATAAGCAGCGCGTTCTAGCCGGCCTGAACGCGGCGCGTTGCTCCAGCCACACCTTCTAAAGGCACGGGCGCTCACTTCCTTTGAGAACCACGCTAGTCCACGAGTTCGAGCCGGTCGCGATCGCTCGGCCTGGCGCGTTCATTCTCCGCGCCGGGCTCTGCGTCTTCACCATCCGGCTGCTCCCGGCGCTCATAGCGAACACCAGGAAAGACGATCACCTCAGCCGACACACATTTGTGCCCCGCCGACGTTGCGCATTCTTCTGGTTCCTCGCGACAATGGAATTCGAATATCTTCGCCATGTTGTGTTTCCCCGTCACACGTGCCCTCGTGACATGGCATGCACTGCTGCCGCCCGAAGCCACCTGTGTGAATCGAAGGCTCCTGCGGCTCGAATCACTCGCTGAAAATAATTTGACGTCTGAAATAGTTAACGCTTCATTAACGATGTCGGGCGCAACGTCTCGATATCCCACTCGGCTCAGCCCGCAGGATCGGCCAGACCATCATCAAGGAAGTGGCGACCGTTGCGATCTTCGACCTCGACAAGCCAAAGGTCGGGATCGAAGCTGGCTTCACGTGCAAGGACTCCATCCGCCTCGCTTTCAGGAACACCGTCGGCGGCAAGCACAGCAACCCAGCGCCGATCGCTCTCCGCGCCGGACAAGCCAGCAGGCGCGGGGCCAAAGAGAAGGCACGTCCCGTCAAGGCGATTGATTTTGATAAAGATCGCACCCGCGTCGTCGTCGCCATGGCGTACGACAACGGCGGCCGCACCTTCGACCGCGCATCGGCGGAGGTAGCCCTTGACCCAAAACTCGGCTCTGAGACGCATGATGCCCGCAATCTAGTGACAGCGATCACGAGTGCAAGCGCGTTGCCCCTAACGCCCGGACGCTACCCGCCTTTTTGCGGCGATACGCGCCAGCCGCGAGATGAGTGGCCCGGAAATACGCCCTGAAGCTGGCAAACCCTGATCTGTCTCAAATTTGCGAATAGCGCGCGAGGTGCTCGCACCAAGGCGCCCATTGATCGGGCCAGGCTTATAGCCAAGCTTGGCGAGCCAGCCCTGCACCGACTCGATCAGGGCTTCAGCTTCGGCGCTCTGAACCCGAATATTTTCACCGCGGCCACGAATCGCCGCTCCGCTGCCGAGGAGGATTTGCTTGAGAAGTGCGTTGGTCGGCTGGCCGGTCAGCGCCAGGCCGTAATCGTATTCGAAAGCCATGATGGCCGCGCGCGTCACCGGCCCAGCCAAGCCATCTGCCATGCCTGACTCATAGCCACGGCCGTTGAGTTCGCGTTGTATAGCGCGCGTTAGCTCGACGGGGTCGGTGTGGACTTCCTCATCGCGCGCGACGTTCCTACCGCGTTGAGCTGCGCCGATTGCGTACCGTGGCCGTACTTCGGCGCTGAACGTGTCCGGACTTGCCGTGCCAAGCGAACCGGTCGCACGGCGATCTGCACCGGAATGTTCTGCCAAGTAACCCTGCGCGGTGACGACACCTTCAGCGTACGGTGCTCGAGTACTCTGCTGCAGAAGAAAGAGGTTGGCCGCAACCCCGCCGCTCAGCAAGAAAAATACGATGAGTTGAAGCTTCAATCGGCCCGGCAGCATAGATGACCCCATACCTTGCGTGCTGCTTACTGCAATTGGCGATTATGTAAGCGTCCGCGTAAACGAGTTCTTAACTCTGACTGAAGCAGAAGTTGCAATTGTGCGCATAGACGCTGTTGAGCCGCGCCGCACTCGTGACCAATTACGGTGCAAGTTTACGTATTTGCGCAGCAAATTGTTGACATCGATTTGCTAGCATCCGGTTGCAATGAAAACCGGAAAGGTTCGGAGTAGGACCGGATGTTCTTGTTAAAAATAGGCATCGTCGTCGCCCTCGTGATCGCTGTGCTGCCCGCCAACGAGCAGCAGCAGGCCAGGTTCTACGACCGGGCCGCAGCGGCAGTGCATTGGACGACGACGTTCTGCGACCGCAACGGGCCGACTTGTAACCAGGCGAGTGAGCTTTGGCAGGCCTTCGTGACCAAGGCAAAATTCGGCGCGCGCATGGCCTATGATATGGCTGTGAAGTACAAGAAGGACGACGGCAGCTACCTCACCCCCGCCTGGTTCGGCCAAGAGCGAGGAACGCTGAGGCCCGAAGATCGGGAACCAGCCTGGCGCGGCGGACCGACCGGCGCATAGCTGGGCGACAGGTCCGTATGCCGATTGTTCCAATGTGGCGGCAATTTTGTATATTTGCGCCATGTACTTGCGCACCCCGCGATCCAATACCTATCTCATGGTAAGATTTTATTGTTGGTTTATCCGTCTTGGAGACACGACAGGTCTTGCAAAAGCTTTCTGAAATCCGAGCCGACTTCGCCCTGCTTGACGAGTGGGAGGATCGCTACCGCTATGTGATCGAGCTCGGCCGAATGCTCAAGCCTCTTCCCGACGAGCTTAGAACCGATGCCAACAAGGTGCGCGGTTGCGCCAGCCAGGTGTGGCTCGCAACGAACATCAAGAGGCAAGACGGCTGCGGCTCACCGCAACTCTCCTTTGAGGCCGACAGCGACGCCCACATCGTTCGCGGGCTCATCGCCATCCTTTTTGCGATCTATGACGGCAATTCAGCCGATGAAATTCTAGCGCGCAACCCCGAGCCGATTTTCGCCGAGCTTGGCCTCAAGGACCATCTCACCCGGCAGCGCTCCAACGGCCTCGCCTCTATGGTCGAGCGCATTCGCTTTGATGCGACTGAGGCGTCGGTGGGATGTACCGCTGCCGAATAACGATCCTGCCGCTATTCGGAC
>JAUWCP010000245.1 GCA_030609245.1 Hyphomicrobium sp. | reverse complement strand
GAATGGGCTCGGCGTCGGGCGCATCGATTGCGGCGGTAATGCCGGCGGGCTCGTCGTGGATCAGCACGCCATAGTTATCGGATCGGCAAGCGAACTGGAGAATATCAAGTTTTGGCATATGCTGCGAATACCACCTTTTTTGACTATGACCACCGGCGGAACCTAACGGCGCGACAACGCAAATTCAACGCATCTGCCAAGGGTGCTTGAATTGTGGCATCAATCGTAGAGAGTTGCGGCGGCAGAGGCCACAAGGCTTGCACCCCATGCAGCTCGACGTCAGCGACCTACAGGAATTCTACGCGACGCCACTTGGCCAGGTCGTGCGCCGCCTGCTGATCCATCGCATCCGCGCGCGCTGGAGGAGAGTGAACGGGGCAACCCTGATTGGTCTCGGCTTTCCCTCGCCGTATCTAGGTTCGTATCGCGGCGAGGCGCGTCGCATTGGCGCGCTGATGCCCCACAGCCAAGGCGCGGTCGTATGGCCGCGTGACGGGCGCACGCTTTCCGTTCTCGTCGAGGAAGATCGGTTGCCGCTGCCCGACGGCTCGGTCGACCGGCTGCTCGCTGTGCATTGCCTGGAGGTGGCGGAGCGGGGCCGCCCGCTGCTGCGAGAGATGTGGCGCGTGCTCGCACCAGAGGGACGCCTCATGCTCATCGTGCCCAACCGGCGCGGCGTGTGGGCAAGGCTCGACAATACACCTTTTGGCCAAGGCCGGCCCTACAGCCGCCGCCAGCTCGAGTCCCTTCTACTCAATGCACTGTTCACACCCTTTGATTGGGGAGGCGCACTCTTCGTTCCACCGATCGGCCGGCGCATGCTGCTGCGCTCGGCTCCAGCTTGGGAGCGCATGGGTGCGAATGTTTCGCCTGCTTTTGCTGGCGTCATTATTGTGGAGGCGCGCAAAGAAGTTGTCGCACCGATCGGCAAACCTGCAAGAGCGCGCGTTTTGCGCAACTTCGCGCCGATCCGCGGCTAGAGCCTGATCGTTACACTTGGAGGCGCTTGAGTCGCGTCCAAGTGAAACGTGAATCAGTCTCTACACTTTTGATTGAGAGCAAGATTCACGTTCTTGTCGGGAACCTTCTGGGCTTGGTGAGCGATTCCATCAAGAACGATCTTGCTCTAGGCGCGCTCAACCGCCGTGGCGGTTGCGCAAGACAAAGACCGCCTTCACGCCGAACAGGTTCTGCAATGAAAGCGAGCGCCGGATGGGGAGCCTGCGGCCCCACGAATCAAAGGCGACCGCGGCTTCCACCTCCGCGTCGACGAGCGCGACCAGATTGGCGAAGTCCTTAATGGTGCACAAGTGTGAGTCGGGGCTCATGTGCCACGGTTCGGGCAGGTATTCTGTCTGCGGCATGCGACCAGTGAATAGGAGCTGCGCGCGGATCCGCCAATGTCCGAAATTCGGGAACGACACGATGGCCTGACGCCCGATGCGCAACAGATTTTCCAGTACCTTCTTGGGATAGCGCGTCGCCTGGATCGTTAAGCTCAAAATTGCATAGTCGAACGCCTGGTCAGGATAATCGTCGAGGTCGACGTCGGCGTCGCCCTGTATGACGGAGAGGCCGCGCGTCACGCAGGCATTGACGCGCTCGCGCGAAAGCTCGACGCCGCGCCCGTCGACCGACTTTGTCTGTGCAAGCAGCTGCAGGAGCTCGCCGTCGCCACAGCCCACATCGAGCACGCGCGAGCCCGGCTCCACCATTTCCGCGATGAGGAGGTGGTCGACGCGGTGTGCGCCATGGGGCGGGTTGCTGATTTTAAGCATCTTGGTTGACACTACTTGCTGAGCCCGCGCTTTACGCCGGCCGCATTGAGAAAACCGCGCACCGTGGCGAAGAACTCCGGCTCATCGAGCAGGAAAGAGTCATGGCCGCTGTCCGTTTCGATTTCGACGAAGGAGACGTTGGCGGCAACAGCGTTCAGCGCCCGCACGATCTCGCGGCTTTCACGCGTGGGGTAGAGCCAGTCGCTTGTGAAAGAGACGACAAGGAAGCGCGTCTTGGTGCCACGGAAGGCATTGGCAAGCACGTCGCCATGCTCGGCCTCAAGATCGAAGTAGTCCATAGCGCGCGTGATGTAGAGGTAGCTATTGGCATCGAAGCGGTCGACGAAAGTCGACCCCTGATGACGCAAATAGCTCTCCACTTGAAAGTCCGCGTTGAAGGAGAACGTTAGTTCTGATCCGCGTTGCAAACTGCGTCCGAATCTATTGTGGAGCGCTTCCTCCGACAGATATGTGATATGCGCGGCCATGCGTGCAACGGCGAGCCCATTGCGCGGCACCTTTTGGTGCGAGTGATAATCGCCTGCGCACCAATCAGGATCGGCCATGACGGCCTGACGCCCTACCTCGTGGAAGGCAATGTTCTGCGAGGAGTGCCACGCCGCGGTGGCGATAGGCACGGCGGAGTAGACGCGCTCGGTGTGGCTTGAGGCCCATTCCAGAACCTGCATGCCGCCCAACGATCCGCCGAGAATGCAAAAGAGCTGGTCAATCCCCAGATGGTCGATGAGCCGCACCTGCGCATTAACCATGTCGCCAACGGTGATGACTGGGAAATTGAGCGCGTATGGCCGGCCGGTCTTCGGATTGATCGAGGCTGGACCGGTGGAGCCCATGCAACTGCCGAGAATGTTTGGGCAGACGACGAAGAAGCGATCGGTATCGATGGGCTTGCCCGGGCCGACAAGGGTCTCCCACCATCCGGGCTTCTTGGTCATCGGATGCACGCTGGCGACGTACTGGTCACCGGTCAGCGCGTGGCAGATTAGGATTGCGTTCGACTTATCGGCATTGAGCTCGCCATAGGTCTGGTAGGCGATGGAGATCGGCGCCAGCAGTTGGTCGCAGGCAAGCCGCAAGGGCTCGCTGTCGGGAAAGTGCACGACGCTGCTTGAGGGATTGTTCGCCTCCGCAATGCGTACATTCGTCGAGTCATCGAAAGATTTCACGGGGGCGGTATTCATTCCTCGTCTCTGACACTGGGTTCTGGTCTTTAGCTTAGTCTTCTTCTATTGCGTTTTCGAGGACGAGCTTTAGCTAGGCACTAGACCTCGAAAGTCAATCTTTTCTTTGCTTTCGGGTTATTGGCTGTCTATCAGTCGGGGCCCCATGGTCGGCGCACGCCACTGCGATGGGGCCTATGCAAGACCAAGTGAGGCCCACAATGTCACGTCCCGCGCCTTCACCATGTTCGGGCATTCTCCAGATCGAGCAATACGTGCCGGGTGAAAGCGAGCTTGGTGCTGACGAAACGCCAATCAAGCTTTCGTCCAATGAGACGCCATTGGGTCCTAGTCCGAAGGCCGTTACAGCATTCCGGCACGCCGCCGCAGAGCTTGAGCGCTATCCTGATGGGAGCGTCACGGCGTTGCGCAAGGCTATTGCAGGGCGTTATGGGCTGAATGCGGACCGCATCGTATGCGGGGCGGGATCGGACGAGATTTTGAGCCTGCTGGCGCAAGCTTATTTGGAGCCTGGCGATGAGGCGATATTTACACAACACGGCTTTTTACTCTATCGCATCATCATTCTCGCCAACGGGGGTGTTCCCGTCGTGGCGCCCGAGACGGA
>JAUWCP010000234.1 GCA_030609245.1 Hyphomicrobium sp. | reverse complement strand
TGCACGCCGAGGCTTCCTTCACCTGGATCGTGATGCGGCGCCAATAGTTTCATGCAGGTCCACTCCATGAGCCCCACCATGAAGCCGGTTGCAAACACCGTCGGCATCTCCTTGAACTCGTCAGCCTCGGGGTAGAGGTGCGGCACGGTCTTCTCAGCGGGCACGCGATACGAGAAGCGTACACTCGCACCCGGTTTCAGCGTGTCCTTCATGGGCTCATGCCTTGCCGCCAGTAGACCCACCGCTCGCCTTCTCATCGCCGGGCAGCACGTATTGCGGCCCCTCCCAGGGAGATTCGAAGTCGAACGAGCGGAACTCCTGCGTCAGCTCGACCGGCTCGTAAACAACGCGCTTCTGCTCATCGTCATAGCGCACCTCCACGTACCCTGTGAGAGGGAAGTCTTTGCGCAAGGGATAGCCCTGGAACCCGTAGTCGGTGAGGAGACGGCGCAGGTCGGGGTGCCCGGAAAACAGAATACCAAACATGTCATAGGCCTCGCGCTCAAACCAGTTGGCCACCGAGAACAGGCCGACCACGCTTGCGACGGGCGTTGTCTCGTCGGTTTCGAGCTTGACGCGGATGCGTTGGTTGAGACGCGGGGAAAGCAAATGATAGACGACGTCGAAGCGGTTCGTGCGTGCGGGCCAATCGACACCGCAAATGTCGATCAGGATTTCAAAACGACAGCGCGGATCGTCTCGCAGGAACGTCATGACCGCGACGATCTCCTCGCGCGCAACGTGGAGCGTCAACTCGTTGTGGGCAATCGTCATGGACCCGATAGCTGCGGGATGCTGCCGGACGGCGTATTCGCCTAACTGTTGTATCGAATCTGCCATTTTCGATCCTGTTCGGGCAAGGCACCAGAAAGCTTGCATGCCTCAGCCGACACATCTGTTTCCTGACGCTTGATGCGCATTCAACGAGCGCGACCTCAACCCCGCCACTCGCTACGCACCGTCCTTGCGCCGACTACCCTCACTTACCGTTCAATCGTTCCCGTGCGGCGCATCTTGCGTTGCAGGAGCAGCACGCCATAGACCAGCGCCTCGGCCGTCGGCGGGCAGCCCGGCACATAGATGTCGACCGGCACGATGCGATCGCACCCGCGCACCACCGCGTACGAGTAGTGGTAGTAGCCGCCGCCGTTGGCGCAACTTCCCATGGAAATCACGTAACGCGGCTCGGGCATCTGGTCATAAACCTTGCGCAAAGCCGGCGCCATCTTGTTGGTGAGGGTGCCAGCCACGATCATCACGTCGGACTGGCGCGGCGATGCGCGCGGGGCAAACCCGAAGCGCTCCAGATCATAGCGCGGCATCGAGGCCTGCATCATTTCAATGGCGCAGCACGCAAGCCCGAAGGTCATCCACATCAGCGAGCCGGTGCGCGCCCAGTTGATGAGATCGTCGCTGGTGGTGACGAGGAAACCCCTGTCGGCGAGCTTATTGGATATATGGGCGAAGCCTTCATCGCCAGGCTTGACGAGAATGCCGCCGGGTTCGGCGCCGGGCTGTGTGATCAATCCCATTCCAGCGCCCCTTTCCGCCACTCATAGACGAAACCGACGGTCAATACGGCGAGGAAGATGATCATCGACCAGAAACCAAAGATCCCTATGTCGTTGAATGCCACAGCCCAGGGAAAGAGGAATACCACCTCCAGATCGAAAATGATGAAGAGGATGGCCACCAGATAGTAACGGACGTCGAACTTCATCCGCGCGTCATCGAATGCGTTGAATCCGCATTCATAGGCCGACACCTTCTCCGGGTCGGGATTGCGCACGGCAATCACGAATGGCACCGCCATCAAAATAAGTGCGATGGCAAGCGCGACCGCGACAAAGATGGCTATGGGCAAGTAGTCAAGAAAGAGCTGTTCCATGGGAGGCCTGCAGTCCCCGCGCCGCCAAGCTGATGCGGCGCAATATCAATGTCGGTGTTAACGCACGCTCATGACCGGCGCAAGCCAGTGGGCGGCCAGTTCAGCCGGGGTCGCGTTCATGCGCAGCAAGGCTTCGCCATGACGCGAGCCTGAGGCCGCGGGGCGTGACTGCGCCCCTGGCGCAACCACGGGTCGTCAACACAGAACAACCGCCGTTGAACGACGCTTTCCGCAGCTTGTGTCGGTGTACAAATCATGGCGCGAGAGACGGGACTCGAACCCGCGGCCTCCGGCGTGACAGGCCGGCGCTCTAACCAACTGAGCTACTCCCGCAATCGAAAACGCGCGCCCTGAGAAGAGCGCGCTGCCACGAAGGAGTCCCTTACGTCCGCGCCCCGGCTAAGTCAAGAAGGGCGCCGGTCGCGGGCTCGTCGGCACGCCCTATCGGCGCTCCTTTTATCCTCAGCCCCCACGGTTCGGCATGATGGCCCCGCGGAGAGTTGCGCAAAGACGCAGATCTCCACGCGTGAGAGGTTAAGTGGTGGGCGGTGAGAGGGTCGAACTCCCGACATCCTCGGTGTAAACGAGGCGCTCTACCACTGAGCTAACCGCCCAAAAACACGACATCTCCTAATTGGCCCAAGAGCATCACGCGGCAAAGGGCCGCCGCGGCGAGCCGCGCCCCGCGGAGTGCGCCCGATCGCAAAACGAATCGGATCAGCGCACGTGAGCGCATTGACCAGGCACTCTACCACTGAGCTAACCGCCCTTAACGCCCGATGTAGCGAGCTTGGACCCAAGGCGCAACGATCACCAACGCGCATGCCAACTTTGCCCGGAAGTGCCCCTTTTGCCCCCATGTCAAAGATACGCCTAAAGCGTGATGGGCGCGGGCTGGAGCGCCGCTTAACAGAGCGGGTCCGCGTAAAGGGCGCCAAACCGCCGACTTGAGCGAATAGCGAAGGCGCGCCGCATGAATTGCGACGCGCCAAAAACAACCATCATTGAGGCAAGATGCTCGTTAATTCAGTTGCTCCTTCAGGCCCTTCGAAGGGCTGAACTTGGGAACGCGTGAGGCCGGAATCTTAATCGTCGCACCAGTCGCCGGGTTGCGCCCATCGCGCGCTTTGCGTTGAGCAACCTTGAAGGTGCCGAAATCTGGAATGCGTACCTCCTCGCCCTTCCTCAGAGAGCTCCTGATGTGCTCGAGCACAGCGTCGACCGCAACACCAGCCTTTTCCTTGGTGAGCTCGGCGTCCTTGGCGACGGCGTCGATCAAATCTTTCTTGCTCATCTCATTTGCGTCCTTTGCGTTCGGGGTCGTCTGGATGGGCCGGCGACGAGCGCTCTAGCCCCATAATGCTGCGGTTGTGGCCGCGTCAGAGCTGGACACAAGCGCCGAATATTAGCCCCCGTCAAGAGGGTAGACGGCCCATTTGGCCCGAAAAACCTGGGGAAATAGGCCAGCGAGGCGCACGGACAGAGAACACGATCCCTTCCCCCAGGCCAGCGAGCCAGGTTGTCCCGGATAACGGCTTTTGCTAGGTGGACGGTGGGAGGGATGACGCGCGTGAGGCCTCAGTGCGCCGTCACGCGTGAGCCGTCCTTCTTCTCATCGTCATCCTGTACCGTTTGCGTTTCGCTAACGTCGGGCCAGCTCATGCGCTCGGGTACCTTGACGAGCCCCGCCTTCAAAACGTCATCGAGCATGGTTGCGGGAACGATATCGATCTTGTTCTTGATCTCCTCGGAGATCTCGGCGAGATCCTTGACGTTCTCCTCGGGGATGATGACGGTCTTGATGCCGCCGCGCAGGGCCGCCAGAAGCTTCTCCTTCAGACCACCGATTGGAAG
>JAUWCP010000194.1 GCA_030609245.1 Hyphomicrobium sp. | reverse complement strand
GGGGAGGATGGCGGGCGGGCGCTTGCCGTCCTGCGTGACGGTAAGATCCTCGGCTCCGACCCGTGGGGCGGTCTCTTTACCGGCCTGTACGATTACGACCCTCGCCATTGCCTCAACAAAGTGCGCCTGCGCTTCGACGTGCCCCCCGAAGGCGTCCTTGTGACCGGATTTTGCGCTGGCCCAAAAGGCGCAACACTGGATATCGTCGGCACATTCGAACGGACCGCGGCAAAGATGGTAACGGTGGTGGACGTATGCGGCACCCCCGTTGAGGTGCAGCTCACCTACCTCGGACCGCTCCCCGGCGAAAAGACCAATGGGCGCCCAGCACCGTGTGGCAATGAGCGATAAAGACCGCCGTATCCTCTTGGGCCGCATCGCCGGCCCCCACGGCATTCAAGGCAACGTCGTCATCGAGACCTATACGGGTGAGCCCCAAGGTATTGCTGCCTACGGTCCACTCGAAACGGAGGACGGACCTCGGCAACTCGTTGTCTCGATTGTTCGCGTTACACCGAAGGGCGTGATTGCACAGGTTGAAGGCGTTAGCGATCGCACCGGTGCCGAAGCTCTTAAGGGCCTCAAGCTCTATATCGATCGTGACCGGCTCCCCGCAGCGACAGAGGGTGAGTTTTATCAAACCGACCTCGTCGGTCTCAAAGCGGAGGATCGCAACGCTCAATATATCGGGACCGTCGTCGCCGTGCAGAATTATGGGGCCGGAGATCTGCTTGAGATCCGTCTTGAGGGAAAGCGCAAGACAGAGCTCGTTCCCTTCACAGATGCGTTTGTACCGCTCATCGACGTCGCCGGCGGACGGGTGGTCGTCGTGCTGCCAGGTGACAAGCCGGAAACGGACTAGAGACTGATTCACGTTCTTGCAGGGAACCTTCTGGGCTGGGCTGGGCGAGCGATTCCATCAAGAACGATCTTGCTCTAGGCGCTCAAACGGGCTCGCCCTTTAGAAGGCGCGGAAGCTCGCCAGTCAGGCCCGCCGCTTCTCCGACGAAAAAGCGCTTGAGCATCGGCATGCGATCGACGAGGCCGAGGCCAAAATCGCGGCCTGAGCGTACAAGCGCGCGATCGCTGGAAAAGAGCCGATTGAGCCCGTCAAAGGTCGCGGCTGAAATCGTGGAGTCAAAACGCCGCCAACGCTCGTAGCGCGCAAGCGCCTGCGCGTCACCAGCATCGAACCCGAGCCGGATTGCGTCGCTCAGCACCTCCACCAGCGCGGCCACGTCGCGAAATGCGAGGTTCAACCCTTGACCCGCGATGGGGTGCACACCGTGCGCGGCATCGCCGATAAGTGCGAAGCGCGGTCCCACGTAGCGGCGCGCTAGATGCATCTCAAGCGGCCACGATTGTCGCGGACCATCGAGAGACAGCGCGCCTAGTTTGCCGCCAAACCGCTTGTCCACTTCCGCCAGAAAGTCTGCGTCATCGAGAGCGAGGATGCGCTTTGCTTCATCGGCGTCTTCCGTCCAGGTGATGCACGAACGGTTTCCTGTGAGCGGCAGGATGGCAAAAGGTCCTGCGGGCAGAAAGTGCTGGACGGCTCGGCCGCCATGCGGACGATCGTGGTGCACGGTCACCACGATGCCAATCTGCGGGTAGTTCCAGCCTACAACTTTGATGCCAGCGGCCTCGCGCAACTGCGAGCGCCGGCCCTCCGCGGCAACGAGCAGAGAGGCGGCAATCGCTCCGCCGTCAGCAAGTGTAACTTCTATGCCAGACTCGTTGCTTGCAAAGTCTATTGCCTCAGCGGGCGTGATGAGTTCCAGCGACGAACTGCTCTCAACTCCGCGGCGCAGTGCGGCCTGTAGCGCGCTGTTGGGAACGATGTACGTCGCCGGCTCACCGTCGCCTGTGACATTGTCGTAGGTCAGCAGTACTGGCCGCACGCCGGTTTCCAGCGTCGAGTCGGTGATCTCGATACCGGTGACCGGCTGCGCCACGTCGGCGACCAGCGGCCAAATGTCCAACACTTCCAGCATGCGTTTTGAGGCAGCCGAAAGCGCGGAGGCGCGACTATCTGCCTTGGGTGCTGCAGCCGACTGTGCAACGCGATCAATAAGCGCAATTCTGAAATCAAGACCGAGCGCCCGGCTCAAACCGCATGCGAGCGCCAAGCCGCCGAAGCTTGCACCTGAGATCACAACATCGAAGCGAGGCGTTTCAGATGGCACGTATCATTGCCCCTACCCAAACAATCTTGAGCGCGTTGACCGCGCTTGACACCAGTGCGCCCGGCGCTGCCATTACGCAATCCTGCTGCGAGCTTAGCCCAAAACCAGTCCCGTGAGGCCGCAATGTCCGCCGACGATACCCTGCCCAATACGGCTCTAAGCGCCCTGCTCGCAACCCTTGACCTAGAGAAGCTGGAGGACAATCTCTTCCGCGGAGCGCGAGGGAACGAGGGTTGGCAACGCGTTTACGGCGGCCAGGTGCTGAGCCAAGCCCTGGTCGCAGCGGCCCGCACCGTCGATCCAAGTCGATCCATTCATTCGCTACATGGCTACTTTTTGCTCGCCGGCGACCCTGCACACCCAATCATTTACAATGTGGAGCGAATTCGCGACGGCGGCAGCTTCACTACGAGACGCGTCAAGGCGATCCAGCACGATCGCGCGATTTTCTTCATGAGTGCCTCGTTCCACAAATCGGAAACGGCATTTGATCATCAAATCGCGATGCCCGACGTGCCCGAGCCCGAAGAGCTACCCAACCCAAAAAAGCTTTTGGATAAACATATCGACGCACTTCCAGCCGGTATGCGCGCCTATTGGGAGCGCGAGCGTCCGATCGATATGCGCATCGTCGACGCTTCTCGCTACATGAATCGCGAGAAGAAGGAGCCACTGCAGCACATTTGGTTGCGTGCCAACGGCGCGCTCCCCGACGACCCGGTGCTGCACCAGGCCGTGCTCGCGTATGCCTCAGACTTCACGCTACTCGACACCGCACTCATCGCGCACGGCAAGCTCCTGTTTGACTCCGACGTCCAACTAGCGAGCCTTGACCATGCGCTGTGGTTCCATCGTCCTTTCCGCGCCGACCAGTGGATGCTCTATGCACAAGACAGTCCCAATGCGCATGGCGCACGCGGATTTTGTCGCGGCAGCGTCTATCGCCGCGACGGCGTACTGATGGCATCCGTTGCGCAAGAAGGCCTGATGCGCGTTCGCGATACGACGTACACGATCGAGTAAGCGCGTCCTCGACGGCCGCGAGCACAGATGCGCTCGGCGCCACGGCAGATGCTTCGCCCGAGTCACTGCTACAATTTTGTGCATCTTCTCCTTCTTGCTAATTTTTTGGGCAATACCAATGCGCTTGGCGTCGCATTGACCGCCGCACGATCAAGAATAGTGCAGAAATTTCAAACTATTGGCCCTCTGATCCAAAGCTGGCACGCCTCTTGACTCTCCGTTGGGCGGTCATCATCGCCCACGAGGGCTTTGAGCCAAATAACGTTGAACTGTCCGTGGTCCGAGGGATCGCGGACGCCGACAAGGGGAGAGGGGTGCTCGTATGAAGCTCATCATAGCCATTATCAAACCTTTCAAGCTGGAGGAGGTCCGCTCCGCGCTGACCGATCTTGGCTTGCAAGGCATGACGGTCACCGAGGTTAAGGGTTATGGCCGTCAGAAGGGCCACACGGAAATCTACCGCGGCGCAGAGTACGCCGTGAACTTTCTGCCCAAGATCAAGATTGAGATCGTTGTCCCATCCGCCCAAGTCGACAAGGCTCTAGAGGCGATCCAACACGCGGCCAAGACCGGCCAGATCGGCGACGGAAAGATCTTCGTTTCGCCCATCGAGCACACGGTGCGTATTCGCACAGGTGAATCCGACGACAACGCGCTCTGAATGGGCTTGGCCCCCGGCCAAGTCACGTCCAACTCGACATCACGGAACGGGAGTTCTCAATTATGAAATTCAACCATTTAAAGCGCCTTGCGGCCACGGCCAGCGCTGCGACAGCTGTTTCTATTTTGACTGCGTTGCCCGCGTTTGCTCAGGAAGCGGCGGCGGAAGCACCAAAGCTCGACACTGGTGACACGGCGTGGATGCTCACCTCCACCGCGCTTGTGCTGATGATGACCGTCCCTGGTCTTGCCTGTTTCTATGCCGGCATGGTGCGCAAGAAAAACGTGCTCTCGGTGATGATGAAAGTCTTCGCCACCTGCTGCCTCATGACCATCATGTGGATGGTTGTCGGCTACTCTTTGGCCTTCACTGATGGCGGTGGCTGGAACGCTTACGTCGGCGGCTTCGACAAATTGTTTCTCGCCGGCATCGGTAAGGAAAGCATGTCGGGAACCATTCCTGAATCGCTCTTTATGACCTTTCAGATGACGTTCGCCATCATTACACCGGCGCTTATCGTCGGCTCTGTCGTCGACCGCATGAAGTTTTCCACTCTATTGGTCTTTATGACGGTGTGGGTTGTTGTCGTTTATGCGCCGATTACTCACTGGGTATGGGGCGGCGGCTTCCTCGCCGATGCCGGCGTTCTCGACTTTGCCGGCGGCACTGTGGTGCACATCAATGCCGGCATCGCCGGTCTCGTGGCGGCTATCGTGGTTGGCAGGCGCAAGGGATACGGTCAGGAAAACATGGCCCCCTCCAATTTGACGCTTACGGTTATCGGCGCCGCGCTTCTATGGGTTGGCTGGTTCGGGTTCAACGCCGGTTCGGCGCTCGCTGCAAACGACTCCGCAGCCATGGCCATG
>JAUWCP010000100.1 GCA_030609245.1 Hyphomicrobium sp. | reverse complement strand
CTTTCATTCGGCACGACGTCGAGCGGGATGGCCGGGTCGGGCATGTCGTAATTCGTCGTCGGCGGCAGTGTACTGGTCATGATAGTCATGAGCGAAAACACGGCCTCCACGCCGCCTGCCGCAATCAAAGTGTGTCCAATCATGGACTTGTTGGAGCTGATGGGTATGGCGTCAATAGCCTCGCCGAACACTGATCGGAGGGAATTGTATTCCATCTTGTCGTTCTCGGGTGTGCCCGTGCCGTGGGCATTGATGTAATCGATTTCTTCCGGGCCGGTGCAAGCATCGGCCAGGGTGTTGACGATGGCGCCGATGATGGCCGAACCATCCGGTTTCGAGCGGGTGCGGTGATAGTGGTCGGCGCGCTCGCCACAACCGCGCACGATCCCCAATACGCGTGCGCCCCGCGCTTTGGCGGCGTCAAGAGACTCCAGCACCAGTGCGGCCGCCCCTTCGGCGATGACGAATCCGTTGCGGTTCTTGGCAAAGGGCCGCGACGCTTTTTCCGGCGGATCGTTATGGGTAGAGAGCGCCGACAGCAACGAGAACCGGATCAACCCCTCGGGATGAACCGTTGCATCGACGCCCATACAGAGCGCAGCCTCCGTCTCCCCACGCCTGATGGTCTCGAGTCCGAGCTGAATGGCGGTCACACCCGAGGCGCAGGCCGTGCACACCGAGATCGGCTGGCCCAGTGTGCCGAATTCCTCGGCCATTTTCTCCGCGAGACTGGCGAACCGGATATGCTCGGCGAGATGATCGAACCGGCCTCTTCGCCCACCATTCCGCACAACGGCGGCCATATGCCGATAGGCGTTGTCGGTCCCGTCCATCGGCGCATTGACAAGTAGAGCCTCGAGTTGCGGCCATTCGAGTTCGGACGGCGGGGTCGCGATGAAGAGCGGTCCAGGGAAAGCGCCTCTGGTGCCGATGGCGGACTGGTCCAACGCTTCTTCGGCCACGGCCGATGCCATGGCGCGCGCGAGTTCGTAAGCCGAATAAGGCTCGACGCCCATGAAATCCACACATCCCGCCACGCGAGACCCCAGTCCTTCGGTGGAAAAACGGCTGATTTCGCGCAGGCCCGAGCGCCCAGCGGTCAGCGCCCGCCAATTCGCCCAAACACCCCGACCGAGCGATGTGATGACACCGAGCCCCGTCACAGCGACGACCGGGCGCCCCCTCTTATCTAAATGTCGCCGTCCCGCCATCAGGGCCCCGCTTTGCTAACGAGAGCGAGTGCTTCGCCGCGCCAATGGCCCCAGCCGGTGACAATGATCTGCTCGGGGCGGCCCGCAAACACCTGCTCGACGCCGGACCCATCGAAGGGTGGGTAAAACGCACCGTTTTGCAGTGCCAGTGCCGCCAATGCGATGCCGGCCGGGAAGTGAGCCTCCACTCCATGGCCGAGTACCGTGCCATAGGCCCGGACGAAGGCCCTGTGTCCCTGCTCGGCAACGTGTTGGAGAAAGGCGAATTCCTCGCCCGTTGCTGGTTCCGCACCGCTGGCGCCGCTCAGGACGGCCAGTGGACCTCCGTTCAATTTTGCCTCGATGGCCGCAAACTGCCCGCGAGCGTTGTCTACCGCTGAGCCCTTCTGTCGGTTGCAACGTCCCGAGAGGACTTCCTCGATCTCAGCGTAGACCTTTGCCCCACGCGCCTCGGCGTGGGATTTGTCCTCCAAGACGAGGAATGCGCCGATGCTTGCGGGAACGAGACCGGCCGCGCCCGTGCGTGCCCGCTCCCAGACGGGCATGAACGGGCCCTGAAGCAACATGTCCCCGAGCTCGAAATTGAGCAGGATATCCTCGCGTTCGGAGTTGAACGCGCCGCCGACGAGAAACAGATCACCCTGACCTGCCTTGATACGACGCACGGCAGTCTCAACCGCCGCAACGCCCGCCATCTCCTCGCCCATGAAGGTCCGTGACGAGCCCGTCACCTTATGGACGATGGAAATATTGCCGGCCAGAAGATTGGACAACTGCGCCAGAAACAGGGTCGGCCGCAGATTGCTCGGCAAGATCTCATTGGCGCGGATATCGCCGTCCTCGCGGTCGGAGATGGTCTCGAGCACCTTCATGTCGGTCGCCGTATCACGTTCGCCGCTACCGGCTGCGACGATCATGTCGGTTCTGTCGAGATAGTTCGGATTTCCGGCGATCCCCGCATCGGCCAGCGCCAGACCGGCTGTAAAAGTGCCGATCCTTTGCCAGGGCTCCATCTGCCTCAGATCACCTTTTTTCGGGATCTGTGTGGAAAAATCGACCGGACCGAGAGGATGGACGGGATAGGGTGCAAAGCTCGTTTCATCGACGATGGGCTGTGGGACATCCCCTCCGAGCTTTGCCCAATGCGCGTCGCCGCCCTCGCCGAGTGCGCTCAAAAGGCCGATCCCGGTGATCACGACGCTAGCGCTCATCTTGAAGCTCTCTGCTCAGCCACGCAGACGCCTGCGCCGGCAACCGCCAGACCCACCTCGCGCGCGCGCTCCAGCATATGCCGGCGCAACTGATCATTGGGATAGGGCACGATGCGGAACGTCAACGTCCCGTCGCACACGCGATTTTCCTCTCCCGGACGCCGGATGCTCGCTTTCATGACCGCATAGCCCGATCCGTCATGCTCGCGCGCCGCCTGGCACAGAAGCTCTGTCCCCGGCCTCACGAAGGCACGCAGCTTCACCTCCTTCAATGCCGCGAGAAACGGCATCTTCGCGAACCCGTTGAGGGCGAGCAGCAGGAAGCCACATGTCTGCGCCATCATCTCTGTCAGCAGCACGCCAGGCATGAGCGGATGGCCTGGGAAATGCCCCTCGAAGATTGTGTGATTCTGTGGTGTCCGAGCCCTAACCGATATCGTCGGTGCCTGGATATCGAGCGTCTCGACGAGGCTGACCAGTTGAAACTGGTCGATCCGCATGTCCTCGACCGGACGGTCCAGCGCCGACCCGGGCATCAAACCGCTATCTGGGCGGCATTCGACGCAATGAGCTTGTCGATTTCCGCGCAGAAATTTTTCATTGTGAAATACCGCGACCCTTTGACCGTTCCGTCATTGACCTCCTGAGTCCATACCTCGAGCGGAATACTGATCTCATAGGTCTGCTCGACGTTGAAGATCGCATCGAGAAAATCGAGACTGTCGACGCCCAAGTCCTCCGTTATATGACTTTCAGGAGTGATCTTGTCTCGCGGAACGTCGCAAATCTCGGAAATGAATCCGGCAATCGTTTCAAATGTCGAAGACACGGACGATCCCCCATAGTTCGTTGGTTTCGAGACGCCTGACATCAGCAGGTCCTATACGCACCCATCGGCATCCGGCGACGCCATTGTCATTTCTCGGTCTTACACAACTGCGCCGCCGAACACCTCCGCCTCGAACACTAAGCTCACCACCAAATGGTGAATCTGATCTGGATCACATACGGCGGTTTTCCCTCGAATTAGGGTCTCCTCCATTCGAACAGGGGAAGAGCTGGCCCTTCATGACCCATGATCAGGAGGCTTCCGCCCAATCTGCCAGGCAGACCGGTCGGCGGGGGGACAGGCTCGACGAGCTTTACCCAGGTTATTCGGACAGTGTCAGCCGGACCATCACGGCTGAGGACGTTGCCGCGTTTGCGCGTCTGTCGGGTGACTACAACGCGCTGCACACAGACGACGAGTTTGCCGCACGCACGGAATTCGGGCAGCGGGTCGTTCACGGCTTTCTGCATGCAAGTCTGTTGTCCACCCTCGTCGGCATGAAAATTCCGGGACACGGCGCACTCTATCTTTCCCAGAGCTTCGACTTCACCCATCCCGTCTTTATCGGGGACACAGTGGAGGCACGCGGGGTCATCGAAAAAATCGATGCCGCAACGCGGATCCTCACGATCCGCACGGAAATCACCAACCAGCATGGCGACTTGGTGCTCAAGGGGACGGCAAGAGCCAAAGTGCTGCGCCTGACGGCAGAGGATGTGGGAATGGCGGACAGCATGAAACCACAGTTTGCGGACACGCTTCTAAAGAACCGCACGGCTCTTGTGACGGGTGCCTCGCGTGGCATCGGTCGGGCCATTGCAGCGGCACTTTGCGATCACGGAGCGCATGTCTACGTCAATTATCAGACGAGCGAACAGGCCGCCGCGAGTCTGGTCCGCGAGCTCGAAGAACGGGGCGGTTCGGCCACCATGGCCAAGGCGGATGTCACGCAGGCCCAGGAGGCTGCCCGGCTGGTCGAGGAGGTTGGCGCCGAGCGCGGCATCGATATCCTGATCAATAATGCGGGGCCGAAGATCAGGTCGGGTGCGTTTGGAAGTCTCGACTGGGCCGACATGCATCTGGCCCATGAGCAGATTGTCGGCTCCGTGTTTCACGTGACGCAGGCGGCGCTTCCCGCCCTCAAGGCGTCCAAGGGCCGGATTGTCAACGTGCTCAGCTCGGCCGCACTCGGACGCACGGCACACAACTGGCTGCCCTATGTCTCGGCAAAGGCGGCGCTTCTAGGTATGAGCAAGAACCTGGCGCAGGAACTCGGTCCAGCGGGTGTGCGTGTCAACATGGTTTCGCCTTCCATGGCCCAGACCGATCTCACTGCAGAGGTTCCCGACAGGATCCGGAAGATGATCGTATCGCGGACCCCCCTGCGACGGTTGGCAACGCCCGAGGACGTGGCGGGCGCCGTCCTCTTTCTCGTCTCGCCCTATGCAGACTTCATTACCGGCGAGAATCTCCTCGTCACCGGTGGCGATGTCATGTTCTAGAACAGTCGGGAAATGCCTTCATGACCATGAGCGTTCCAGCCGATAAAGATGCGTTGGCGACCATTCGGCTTCGCCTGTTGAGTTTTTCCACAAGCGACATGTTGCATCAGGCGCTCACACCGGCCTTTGCAGCGGCAGAGTATGATGCGCAGGTGACCCTTGCAGGTTTCGGAACTGTCGTTCCCGAGCTGCTCAAGCCCAGAGCGGACAAGCCGGACACGCTCATCATTCAGATGGATATGCGGGGTTTTTACAGCCGAGACTGGCGCCGCACGCCCGTGGACGCGGAAAGCCTATTCGAGGAAAAAATCGATGTGTTTCTCGCCGCCGTCGAAAGATTTGCAGAGACCGGTGGCTGCCCGGTCCTCATCAACAGCCTGCCCTCACCCGCCTCGCCGACGGCAGGTTTTCTCGATACGTTTCACCGGGATGGCGCGGGATTTTCTACCAGCTATTTCAATCGCCGGCTGAGCGAGACCGCCCAGCGGTGCAACCGGATCACGGTGATCGATACGGATCTGGCCATGGCTCACATAGCCCCGGCCAGGAGGTCCGACGCCAAGCTGTGGTTCTACGGCCGCATCCCTTATTCCACGGAAGCTACACGGGCGCTGGCGCAGGGATTTGCCGAAGCTTATGCGGCGCAAAAGGCGAAGCCCGTCAAGGTACTTGCGCTCGACCTCGACGACACCCTCTGGCGCGGCATCTACGGTGAGGACGGGTTGGCGGGGCTCGACTGCGGCGACGATTTTCCTGGCAATGCCTACAAGGCATTTCAGGAGGAGTGTTTGCGACTCAAAGGTCAAGGTATGCTGTTGACCATTCTGAGTAAGAACGATGCAGACGTGCTGCGGGTTTTTGACGAGCATCCAGGCATGGCGCTCGAACGCGACGACTTTGTCGCCCACCGCATAAACTGGGCGCCCAAAGCCCACAATATCTGTGCACTTGCCGAAGACCTCAATCTGGGGCTCGACAGTTTCGTGTTTCTCGACGACAGCCCACATGAGCGCGAGGCCATGCGCCGGCTGGCGCCTGAGGTGCGTGTGCCCGAACTGCCAGAGGATCCCGCGGTTCGTCCTGATTTCTTGCGCAACTACACGCCCGCCTGGCCTCTTCGGCTGACGGCGGAGGACAGATCGCGATCTGAACTTTACGCGGTACAAACCAAAGGGCGCGCCCTGAAACGTCAAGCGGTCAGCTATGAGGACTACCTGGCGAAACTCGGCCAGCGGCTTCACGTCGAGGCTATGAACCCGGCGACACTACCTCGCGTCGCCCAGATGCACGCACGCACGAACCAGTTCAACCTGACGACGCGGCGGCTGACCGAAGTCGAGCTTGCCGCCATGATGACCAACGACGACGACCATAGCGTTGTTCTGGGACGCCTCGATGACCGCTTCGGCAATCATGGTATCGTGATCTGCGCGAGTGCCCGGCTCACGGATGCGAGCGCGGAACTCGTCACGTTTTTGATGAGCTGCCGCGTGATCGGGCGCGAAATCGAGCAGGCGTTCTTGGGCGCTTTGCTGCAGCACCTTACCGCACGCGGCATTGAACGGGTCGAGGGCACCTACATCCCGACGGACAAGAACACGCCGGCCCGCAACTTTTACGAGAATATGGGATTTGCTCCCCAGCGCGCCGTCGAGCCCGAAGATGGCGCACAAACCAAATGGCTTTGGCACAAGGACACCCACACCCGGCCCGGATCGGATTTCGTGACGATCGAGCTAGCTATTTAGCGTCTTACCGGCCCTGTAAACGGGCCATGGTTCGTCTCGTCAAAAGGACAGCAGCACCAGTATGCCAACAGGCAAAGGACGCAGCATCAAAAACAGTCTTCTGATCTTTGCGAATTTGTTTGTCCTGACCGTTGCGGCTTCTTGTACGACGTTTGATGACATTGATGCGCTGAAGACACTTCGATACGAAGCTGGGCATCAAAAAGGCGCTGGGTTTTGCGCGTCGTGCCATGAAGATATCTACAACCAATGGTCAAAAAGATCGCGTCATTCGTTGGCGACAACATCTCCGTCATTTCATCATACGATGAGGGCGTATTCTGAAAATATTGTCGTGGGCCTCTTTATGGATGAGGGTATGTGTTACTCCTGCCATGGGAGCAAAGACGTTAACGAGGGGGTAAACTGCGAGACCTGTCATGGGACCGTATTGCGCGGTGTGCCGATCGAGAAAACCCATGCGGACAAGTTCACGCCGCGACTGTCCAAACTCCGTGAGCCCGATTTCTGCGCCAGATGCCATCAGTCAAAGACACCTGTTTCGGGAGACAACCTTTCATCCACATACACGGACTGGCGGGCGAGCAAAGCCGCCGCTGAGGGCGTGACGTGTCAGGGCTGCCATATGGGCAAGCGGCAAGACGACACCCATGCCTATCACGGATTCGACACAGCGGTGCGGGATGAGACCATCTATCGAGGTCTCTTGGCCGTTGGCGGGATAAGGTACAACCACCCCGAACTACGATTGACCATCGAGAACCGAATCAAAGGGCACTCTGTTCCAGCTGGTGGTCCGACAAGAGTTCTGGCACTTGAGCTTTCGTTCCGCGACAACTCTGGCACTGAGCTTTTTGCCAAGCGGCAGACCTTCTCCAAGCGTTTCTCACTCATCCCGATTGTCGGCGCTGTACCTTACCGGTTAATCGAGAACACTCAGCTGCGAAGCGGCGAAAAGCGCTCTTTGAGAGTGACGCTTCCCTCCGATGTTCGAAAGCGTCCACAACGCCTCGTGATCGTTCTGAGGATGTATGAGGTTTCAGATGAATACGCGGGAGACATCGGGAAGGCGCACTGGGCCTCCAAACCGATCTTGCAAAAGGAGGTGGATCTTTAGGGGGAAGGTTTGCAGGAGATAGGTTTTCGAGCTTGCGGACAGTGGTTGCGTCGCGGCGGGAGAAGCCGCACCCCAAGACACTGGCGCTTATGGACCGGATGACGCCGGAAGTGTTCGGGGAGTAGTTGCCTGCACTTGCGGCACAGCTCGGCGATATTGTGACAACTTGGCCCCGCCGTTGGGCAAGCGCCCACACCTGATACATCCCCGATCCCTAATCTCACGAAGGCCCGCTAGGAGAAACCTTGGCGGGCCGTTGTTGTGTCTAGGCTTGTCGCATAGAAAAAGCCCGGACAGCGGGTCGGGCCATCCGGGCACCAAGTTATGTGCTGCCCCTGGCGTGCTCGGCAGCACACGCTACAAATACGCCCACTCCACTCACCTTGGATGT
>JAUWCP010000207.1 GCA_030609245.1 Hyphomicrobium sp. | reverse complement strand
ACTTCAAGGCTTCAGAAATCGTGGCTTCGGACGGAGAGGCAAAAGCTTAGCGGTGTCGGGCGAGGCATTCTCACCCGATGCGGTGCGAAAACGGAGGGAGAAGGCAGGTTTGACGTAAGAGGGCACGCAAGAACTCGGTCTACTAAAACAGCGCCGAAGAAGCTAAAACGGCGCCGAAGAAGAGAGGTCCGTCAGAATCATCGCGGCATCATCGCGGCTGTCGCACGTCCACTACAAAGAAGCCCCATGGGTGACCGCGGCGTGCACGGCAAACATGGCGCCGATGACTATGGCGTTTTTCAAAGCCGGCCGAGAATGCCGCCCCAAAGAGATGGCGCGTGCTCTTGCTCATCGTCGGTCGATTTTGTCATAGCGCTAGCCCTCATCCTTGGGCTCTACGTGCGACTTGGCTGGAATAGCTCCTCAGTCAGATAGCCAACATACCCCCGTATGAACGACGGCGGCTATGTGCGCCCAACTCGACCCTCTCACCGCGTTACGCGGGGAACAGCGTCCTTCCTTCACAAGCGTTACTCATCAGAAAGCGCTTATCTCGGAGAAAGCCACAAAAAGGAGCACTCACGTGGATCATACAGTCTCTGTCGGCATGGACGTCGATACCCTGAAGCAATTGGATAATCTCCGCCGGGCCCACCCGACGATACCGTCGCGGACCGAGGTCATTAAGCGCCTGATCTGGGATGCTCACGCAAAAATTCCTCAATAGGAAATTCCTCAATAGGTATGGGCACTGGCCAGGGGGATTAATCTCAAGGCACAGCAGATCGCTTGCGCTGAACCCAAGCCGAAGGTGATTGCTTGGGCCTCAACGCGCGCGAGCTGGTCGTCAAGCGAGGCGGTGCCCTTAGATTCTACGTGCCACATGGCGCCGCGATCGGCTGCTTGGGCACATTCAATCAGGAATTATTAGCCTTACCAACTCACCAAACTCCCAAGAACAAAATGACTTGGCAGCTTTAGGTATCCCTAACTGCGGGTGAGCTATCCTGCTCGAGTTCATTTGTTTTGTTCTGCATTGCAATTGGGAGAATTGAGATGTCGAAGCGGCTGATGGCTGTCGTCACTGTGGCCACAATGGCAGCGCTTACCCTTCCTGCAACGTCACAAGCCTCTGGCTTTCGTGGTGATCAGGGTATGTGGAAGGGTTGCTACCTCACTCACATGATGAACCGCACCAAGAAACTCTTCACCCGACCGGTGACCTATAGGACGTCCCATACGAAGTGGCGGCTTTTCGGACGTCATCGTAAGATGCGCTAATCATTAGGTTCTAAACTGCGGGCTGAACCGAACCCTCGGATCGGTCCTGTCGCGCACCTGCATCGCTTCGCACAGCATCATCTTTGAGATCGATGTGCGTCATGCGTTGTGTGCGGCTCAACCGACTTCAAGCACCAGATCGCGCAGCAGCGTCCGCGCGGTGTCCTCAGCGCTATCGTCGATCGGCGCGGTTTTTTGTGCGAAGTGACCATCAGAGCGGACGTAGCGAACGATCACGCAGCCGGACTTCACCTCGTATCTGCCAGCAAACGTTTTTCCATCCACCTCTGCGGATACGACCTGATCCATGGCGCCGCCTCCTTACTTTCTCTTGCCGCCCTTCTTCTAGACGGCCGACCGTCAAGCATACTCTGGGAGCTTCGAGTAGTCCGTTTCGGCTTTGGCCACCGAAAGATCGTGGGCAGCCTGAAGGTTCAGCCAAAACCTCGGATCGGTCCGGAAATAGCGCGCTAAGCGCAGCGCTGTATCTGCCGTCACCCCGCGCCGGCCGCGCACGATGTCAGAGACGCGGTTCGCCGGCACGCTGATTTCCTCGGCAAGCGCTCGTGCGCTCATGTCCAAAGGCTCCAGGTACTCCTTAGCTAGGATCTCTCCAGGGTGTGTGCGAACGCGAGCCATGTCAGTCCTCTCAATGGTAGTCCGTAATTTCTACGTCTTCCGGGCCGTCCTTCGTCCAGCGGAAGCAGACGCGCCACTGGTCGTTTATCCGGATGCTGTGCTGCCATTTGCGATACCCCTTCAGCGCCTCCAACCGGTTTCCAGGTGGTGAGCGCAGGTCGCCTAGAGCTGTTGCCGCGTCCAGCATGTCGAGCTTGCGAAGGGCCACTGTCTCAAATGCTCGCCAAGCTGCAGGGCAGCTGCCGTCGCGAAACAACCTTTGCGTCTTGCGGTCGGCAAAGCTGCAGATCATCCAATCAATATATGATACGTAACACGTAACAGTCAAGCGGATAGCTTAGTGCCCAGGCAAACGGTTGCCGCTCTCACCAGACACAAGGAATCAGTCGGTGACGCACCCTTTTCATATAGTCGGCATACCCTTCCAACTCCTGCTCCAGGAGGCGCTCTTCATTCACTGCGCGATATGCCAGGATGGCGATCACGAGCAGCGACAGGAAAACGGCCCACCATGAACCGAGTAGAAGTCCGATGGCCGGAAAGAACGGAATGGCTGCCGCGTAGAAGGGGTGGCGCACGATTGCGTAAGGTCCGGTTGAGATGACTTTGTGGCCGCGCTCCTTCTGTATCCTCACCACCGAGGCCAGATAGGGATTGTGGCGCATCGTCACGAGAAACGAATAGAACGTTACCAGCAGAGTGATACCGCCGACGATCTGGAGCCAAAGCGGCACCCGCGACCAGCCCCACCGGACATCAAGCCCCGGCACCACGAACAGGGCGACGACCAAAACGAACAAGGTCATCATCAGAACGCGGTCCCACAGCGGCTGATTGGGCTGGATCGGCCATTTCATCCTCTCATCGAGCAGACCAGGGTTATGTTTGGCAAGATCGATGGAGCCCGGAATCGCGCCTAAGGCAAAAAGAGCCAGGAAGATCCAGGCTGCCGGCCAGTTCAATGTGCCGGCAGACACGAACAGTAGCGCTGCAAAAAGCGCTAGCTCGATCACGAGCGCGCTCCAGACCTTGAGTGGCATTCCGGCGATCTTGGCTGACCAGACTGTCTCTTCGCTCGTGCTCATGTCACCGGTGCCTTGTCTCGACTAGGCTGGGGCACTTGCTGACAGCTCTCCGTCGACCACCCTCTGGAATAACTGAGGCGCTTCTCGCTTGGGGCGGGAGAGTAGCGCCACAAGGGCATCATCTGCTCAGATCAAGGACCGGCGAAAAATCAGGTGTGGCACTCCACCCGGCGCGGGCGCCAAAGTGTCGCAATGAAATGCAGCGATCCGACCCCATATGAGGGGTAGCCACCCCTCCGGGTCCCTCGCGGAGGGTTGCCCTTCCCCCTAGGGCGCGTGGCATTTGACGGGCGCCTGGTCTCCCCCAGACCAGCGCCCTTTTTCTTGGCGCGAGGCGCGGAAAAGCTAGCCAGTCATGGCCGGTAGCTTGCGATCTCCCTCACGTCGGGATCGCCAGCCCACCGATTACCAAACAGCATGACCCCGATCTCATAAAAATCACTCTTGATCGCGCGGTGTGCGTTGGCTTGGTAATAGTAGGTGTCGATATTCTCGTCTTCGCGGACGTAGATCTCGACCATGTCTTCAAAGGATGTATTCCTGAAAACCTGTAGGAGCGTATTGCAGATCATTGATGATCCCCTTCCCCCTGGTGTCTTCTGCTTCTTTTTCAGTGGCACAGTCATGCGCGCCAACAAACAGAACCGAGACGGCGGTGATGCGAACTGGCACGCGGGCGAGCGCAACATGGAATGCAGCGCCTACCGGGCTCAGACCAAGTGCGAGATATAACGCCCAACGCAGCTTAGCCGCCTTACCGATCTTGACCTGTAATTTGTGCATCTTCTGAGGGCTACGGGGAAGCCGCTGATCGACGATGAGGAGGTTGAGGCGAGTGATTTTCCCCATGGTGATGCTTCAGTGCACCAATCCAGGGCATGCGCTGCTTGGATGCGCGAGAAGAGGCCTGCAATCGCGGGTTTTCGCAAAGCGCTCGAGATGGCCCCGCTTTCTCGAAAAGCGCATGAAAGCTACAAGCGCTGGGACGCGAAGATGATGCCGCGACGAGGGCCTGTCGAGACCCATTGAAGCAACGCTCCTGCGGCACTATTCAAGCGAATAGCCAGTGGCAACAGTGTAGTCGCTGGGTTCCAAGCTGTGCAGCATAACAGCGCCTACCGAAACACAACTCCCAACTAGCCGCACAACCTGAGAGGGCGAACGAAGGCTAGGGGATAGTGCTTTCGTGCCACTTCTCCTTACCTTGAGACTCTCATAAACAGCGATGCGTCGTGGAAAAATGCGGGGATCGACGATGCGGCTGCCAATTCCGAGCATGGCTGAACTTATGAAGTTTGCTGAGAAGGTAAAGGCTGAGCGTAAGGCAACTGCTGAGAAGCTGTT
>JAUWCP010000085.1 GCA_030609245.1 Hyphomicrobium sp. | reverse complement strand
GCGGACCGGCTCGAAGGAGCGGTGCACACCGTGCTGCCAGACAGGATTGAGACGGGGACGTTTGCCATGTTGGTCGCCGCGACGGGCGGCGACGTGATGTTAGAGGGCGCGCGGCCCGACCTGCTTAGAACGGCGCTCGATGCGCTGGCTGGCACGGGCGTGGAGGTGCAGGAGACTAACCACGGCGTGCGGGTTGTGCGCAACGGGGCCGGCATCGAGCCCATTTCTATCGAGACGCAACCGTTCCCCGGCTTCCCCACCGATTTGCAGGCCCAGCTCATGGCTTTGATGACAACGGCCAAGGGCACAAGTGTCATCCGTGAGACGATCTTCGAAAACCGTTTCATGCACGTGCAGGAGCTGGCCCGCTTCGGCGCCGACATTCAGCTGCATGGCGACACGGCGACGGTCACAGGCGTGCAGGGATTGACCGGTGCCCAGGTCATGGCAACCGACCTGCGTGCGTCAGTTTCTCTGGTCATCGCGGCGCTGATGGCGGAGGGAGAGACCGTAATAAATCGAGTCTATCACCTAGACCGCGGTTTCGAGCAGCTTGAACAGAAGCTGTCGCGTTGCGGCGCCAATATCGAGCGCATCACGGGCTGATTGTTACTTTTTCCGAATTTGTTCCTCGCGGAACAGCGTGCGCTGCCCGCATCGCCCTACTTTCCTCGCGTGAACATCGGCCGTCCCAAGAGCAGGCGGTCCTCAAATAGCGACGGAGAAATGGACGATGACAACGAAGATCATGAAGACCGGAATCTTGTGTGGTGCACTTCTAGCTACGGCTGTGGCCGGCGCGCTGACGAGCACTGACGCTCAAGCACGCGGCAAGGAATACTTCTCGCAGGACTATCAGTTCGATCGCGCCATGCATGGCTTCGAGGGCCGGCAGGGCAACTACTACTGCTCTTATCAGCGCATTCCCAATACCGTCTGCGACCGTAACGGACGCTGCAAGGTGAAGGGCTGGACTCTGCGTCAGCACTGCTATTGATCGGTGGATGATCGTGGCGGGGCATAAGCTCCGTCGCCCCGCAACCGCCCCCGATCGACGGGCTCCAGCTTTGTGGCTGGGGCCCGATTCTCGTTTTAGCGCCAGAGTGGCACTGGATTGGGTTCCGCACCGAACCTAGCCAATGTCGATTTCGCCATTGACCACGTGGTTGAGGTCCGTGCCTGAGGCGGTGAGCACCATCTTCACTTTGAGCATTCCTTTGCCGGCCAAATTTTGCTCGCGCACGATGCGCTCAATCTCCTGCTGCGAGGAGACGCCCACCTTCTTGAGAAACCGGCGAAGCGAAAGGTTGAATTGTTCGTTTTCCATCGAGGGGCTCCGTTGGACTTGGGGGGTTGAGGCGCGAGTTTAGGTTGTTGGCCTGCCTCGATACAAGCAGACGAGCATAAAGGCGCCGTTTGAGGCGGGTAGGGGTGCCGTAACGGGAACGGTGCGCCCATCGTAGTGTGGATAACGGGAGGTGCGTCACCACCTATTAACTTGGCCCTGCTGGCGATACTTCAGGAGAACGGCTCTATGCGCAATACGATGGGTAGTGATGCAGCTCGATGGATCGCATTCGCCGTGAGCTTTGGCCTCTTGGCCGTATGGGGAACGGCAGCTGCGCAGTCACCGAAACAATTGTTCTCCACGGCGGCCAGCGGATCGACCAAAACCGTTGATCATTCAGCCTGGGATGCGCTGCTCAAATCCTACGTCAAGCCAGGGCCCGGCGGACTCAATCGCGTAGACTACTTGGCCTTCAAGGAAGGAGGGCACGGTGCGCTGAAGGACTACATCAGCACCTTGGTGGCGGTCGATCCTGCGACGCTTAACCGAGTTGAACAATTCGCGCTGCTTGCCAACCTCTACAATGCCAAGACGATCGATATCGTCCTGGACAACTATCCCGTCAAATCGATCAAGGACATTTCGCTCGGGGGCGGTTTCTTTGCTGCGTTTACTGGCGGCCCTTGGAAAGCAAAAGTACTCAAGATGAAGGGCGTTGCGCTCAGCCTCGATGACATCGAACACGGAATCCTGCGGCCCACCTTTAGAGATCCGCGCATCCACTATGCCGTCAACTGCGCTTCGGTCGGGTGTCCCAACTTGGGTACCGATGCGTTCACGGGAGATAAGCTGGTTTCCCAGCTCGATGCAGCGGCACGCGCCTACGTTAATCATCCGCGTGGCGCCAAATTCGGACAGGGCGGACTTGTCGTTTCCTCCATCTACAATTGGTACAAGAAGGACTTCGGCGGCAACGACAAGGGCGTTATCGAACACCTGCGCGCTTACGCGGACCCCGACCTTGCACAAAAGCTTGAAGGCACCACATCCATTAGCAATTATGCCTACGATTGGTCGATCAACGACGCGAAAAAATGAATCCCTCGGGCCAGATACGTGGTGTCACCGCGGCAGTCGCGCTTCTGCTAGTGGCTGGCATTGCCGGTGTTGTTCTCTTGGGTTCGCCAACGATTACAGGCGGGCCAACATCGCTGCGGGCGACAATTGAGGACGTGGCGCGACGCTGGCCGGAGATTGGTCACATCACACCGGCGCAAGTGGCACCATTAGCGGACGACCGGAAAGTGGTGCTCTTCGATGTGCGCCAAGACACCGAGTACGCGGTGAGCCATCTTCCTGGCGCGGTTCTTGTCAAACCGGGTACCAGCCGTTCGGCGTTTCTTGACCTGTATGGCAATGACGTCAAAGGCAAGAGGGTGGTCTTCTATTGCTCCGTCGGCGTGCGTAGCTCCACGCTTGCCAGCAAAGTTGCCCAGGACCTCAAGGCGCGCGGCGCGGTAGCGGTCGACGATCTTTCTGGCGGCATCTTCGCGTGGCACGGGGAGGGCCTGCCGCTTGTGGATGCCAAGGGTCCGACCGAGTTCGTGCATCCATTCGACTCGTCTTGGGGAAGCCTCGTCTCGCGACAGGATTTGGTGCGCACCATGCCCGGCAGTTGAGCAACGCCTGTTAAGCGGATTTGTATGAGCGCCACGCGGTGCGTGCGATGACCGAGAGGATCGTGACGCCTGCCAATAAGGAGCCGCGCAGCGTTCCCGATATCTTTGAAGCACCGATGCGCGTGCGATAGCTCACGGGCACCTCCAGATACCTAAGGCCCGTTTCGGCTGCCTTAAGCTGCATTTCAACGGTCCAACCGAATGCCCGGTCTTTGACGTCGAGGGATCTAAGAGCGTCGGCCCGGATTGCGCGGAAGGGGCCAAGGTCACTGCAGGTTGTTCCGCACAAGCGCCGAATGAGACGGCAGGCGAGCCAATTGCCGAAACGCTGTTGAGGTGTGAGTGCTCCCCGTTCCCGTTCTCCGCGCACGCGCGAGCCCACAACGAAATCAGAGCGGCCGGACGCAATAGGGTCGACAAGCGCCGCCATCTCTTGTGGACGATCGCTGTAGTCACCGTCGAGAAAGACAATGATGTCGGGCCCGCGAAGCGCAGCGATGCCGGCCTGGCAGGCGGCACCGTAGCCGCGCTCTTGCTCGACAACGACGCGAGCGCCTGCCGCACGCGCCGCGGCTGCCGTGCAATCGTGCGAGCCGTTGTCGGCGACGACAATGTCATCGACCCATGACGGTATATCGCCGATGACGCATCCGATCGCCTGCTCCTCGTTAAGGGCGGGGATGACGACGCCTACGCGTTTGCCGTTACGCATCTTTTCCTTTTTCTATGTTGGCCGCGCATCGCGCCTCTTGCGCACCGCCTCGAGGGCAAGCGCGGCCCAGACCGGAACCCAGATGATCCAAACGACATACTGCTTGAACACCTGAGGTTCACCCACAGCCGCAAAGTAAAAGTACATATAGTAGAGCGGCACCGTGACTGTTAGCAGCAGAAAGCCGAACCATGGTCGAAAGGCTAAGAACGGTGCAAACCAAACTGCATACCAGGGGAATTGCGCCGGAGAGAGAAGGACGAGAGCTGCAACCAGAATGCTCGCTCGGCCCATGAGATCGTTGGCGTCTCTGAGAGGCTTGATGCTGAGGGCCAAAGCAAGGCTACCGAGGACGAGCGCAATCGGTACGCGCGTGACCCAACCTGCGGGCACGTCTGCCAGGTTGACCGCGTTGAGGAGCGTTGCCATTACGTGTTCGAGGACGGGAAAGAGCGCGCTGTTGGTCTTCCATTTCGCCAAGTAGGCGGCGATGCCAGAGTCCGCATCTAACCCGCCAAGCAGAACCGGCGTCGCCCACAGAAGGATCAAACCGCCGAAGATCACCAAGGCAGCAACCAATGAACGTTTTTGTTCTGTCATTGGCCGCAAGATTAAGGGAAAAAACAATACCGGCCAGATTTTCGCGCCGGCGGCGAACGCTAGGCTTGTGCTGGCAAAGATCTGACGACCGCGTGCGGCGAGCAACAGGGCCATGAGAACGAGGGGCAGTAGGACCGCTTCCATATGGGCGGAATTAAATAGTTCTTTGAGGACCAGCGGGTTCCACCAATAAAGGGAAGCCCACAATGGGGAACGGCCGGTCGCGCCCAAGAGCAAAACGATGAGAATGAGCGTGGCAATGTCGCATGCAAGAATAACGGTGCGCCACGCGGTTAGGCTCCACGGTTTCAGGATATGCGCCAGTGCGAAGGCGCCTTGCGCTACAGGCGGGTAGACCGTCTTGAGTTCGGGGTGGTTGATGCGCCGTGCGACCGGGCCGGCCTCCTCGGCGATGCGCCTAAAGGCGCTGGGGGCGTCTGGTTGTCGTGCCGCATAAGGTGAAAGCTCATATGGGTTATGGCCGTTCATCGTTACGGCCCCGTCCCACAGGTAGCGCTGATAGTCATCCTCAAGTATTGGCTCGCTGGCAAAGAGCGCCAGCCGCGCCACCAAGCCGACAACGATGATCGCAAGCATGAATAGGCGCACCGCCGCCGCGTCAGCGTTGAGCGACCGGGCGATCAGTGGTGGAAGCGCGAAGCAGAAGACGAGCCCAGCAAAGACGAGCCCTGCGACGAGAGCGGGCACCGGCATTTCGGCGACATCATAGTCGTAGCCGAAACGGGGCGACGCAGCTGCGAGGGCGATGGCAAACGCAATGAGTAGCAGGCCGAGCACAGCCCAGCCTGCCATTACACTTCGCGGGGACATGACCTTATTTGCGTTAGCGCGCAGGTCCCCAGGACGAGGGATCAGTGGGACCCACGCGGAATAACGCATTTGCCTCTGTCGGCATCCCACACCGTCCCTTCTGGGCATCTGCGCTCTTGGGCGGACGCTTCTAGGCTCAAACCGGCGAATGCAATGGTTGCCAGAAGCGCAGCGAGGGTCTTGCTCATGAAATTCCTCCTTTTTGATGATCCGAAGTCTATGAGATGGACCGGATCGGTGTCTATTCGACGGCCGGGCCCGAGTGGTTACATTGGATCTTAGGCTGGTGCCTTGCTGATTTGGATCGGCCCCAAGGCTGGTTGCACGGGGCCATCCGCATCGTTATCAAACGTGCATGCACTTTGGACCCCGGTCCAGAGCCCCGAAGAGCCGCATAGAGCGCTACCTAAAATGGAAGAATTGAAGCTAATTGCCCTGGACCCGGAAGATCTGCGGGTCCTTTCCTGCCACCTCCAGGATGCCGTGATCCGGGTGGGCGATATGGCCTATCTGAAGGAAGGCATGCGATTTGCCGCGATCGCCAACCGGTTCGACTGGGAAGGCGCGGTTAAATCCAAAGGTGACGAATTCCAACGCCGGCGTACCGGATTGCGTTTCGAGCGCGTCAAGTCGGCCCAGGTGCAAGGCATCGATCTGAAGAAAAAGGACGTGGTGCTGGTGTTGCTGGCTGTGGCGTTCGAACCAGGCGACGAGCCGGAAGGCACGCTGACATTGCATTTCGCCGGGGGTGGTGCGATCCGGCTTGGGGTCGAGTGCATTGAGGCGGAGCTGCGGGACTTGGGTGCGGTTTGGCGCACGCAACACAAGCCCGAGCATGCAAGTGACGATTCCTCTACGACGTCCTAACAATTTCCAAGGGAGACGGCCGCACCGGCCGAATACGAAATGCCGAAGCGGCTAAGGACGGCAGACCCCGGTTTTGAAGAGGCGTTTAAGACGTTCCTCACGGAGAAGCGGGAGGTCTCGGCCGACGTGAATGCGGCCGTGGCGGAAATCCTGACTGATGTAAAAGCGCGCGGCGACTCAGCACTGACAGATCTTTCGCGCAAATTCGATCATTTCGATCTCGAAAAGGTGGGCCTGCGCGTCTCCAAGAAGGAGATGCGTGCTGCATTAGACTCGTGCGAGAAAGAGTCCATCGCAGCCCTCGAGCTTGCCGGCAATCGCATTGCCGATCATCACCGGCACCAGCTACCAATCAACGAGCGCTATACCGATGAGCTGGGCGTCGAACTAGGCTGGCGCTGGACGGCGGTCGAGTCGGCAGGTCTCTACGTACCTGGCGGGCTTGCGTCCTATCCGAGCTCCGTGCTCATGAACGCGATCCCCGCCAAGGTGGCGGGCGTGCCGCGTCTGGTCATGGTGGTGCCTGCGCCCAAGGGCGAGCTAAATCCTTTGGTGCTGGCCGCCGCGTATTTGGTCGGCTTGGAGGAAGTTTACCAGGTCGGCGGCGCGCAGGCCGTGGCTGCGCTCGCGTACGGTACACAAACCATCGCACCGGTGGCCAAGATCGTAGGTCCAGGCAATGCGTACGTCGCCGCCGCCAAGCGTCAGGTATTCGGCACTGTCGGCATCGACAGCATTGCTGGGCCGTCAGAGGTTCTCGTCATTGCCGATAAGCACAATGATCCCGACTGGATAGCGGCCGACCTGCTGGCGCAGGCAGAGCACGACACGGCTGCGCAGGCGATCTTAATGACGGACGATGCTGATTTCGCGCGTGCGGTCGAGGCAGCTGTGGCGCGTCAGCTGGCGAAACTACCGCGCGGCAACATTGCGGGTGAGAGTTGGAACGTGTTCGGGGCGGTCATCGAGCTTGCATCGCTCAACGAGGCACCGGAGCTCGCCGACAGAATCGCGGCAGAACACGTGGAGATAGCGACTGAGGACGCGGAGGGTTTATCGAACAAGATCCGCAATGCCGGCGCTATCTTCCTTGGAAAGCAAACGCCTGAGATGATCGGCGATTATGTTGCGGGTTCCAACCACGTGCTGCCGACCGCGCGCAGCGCGCGGTTCTCTTCTGGGCTCGGCGTGCTCGATTTCATGAAGCGGACTTCGTTGTTGAAGCTCAACGGTGCAGCGCTCGCGGCGCTTGCACCGGCGGCTATGGCGCTGGCCCGTGCTGAAGGCTTGGAGGCGCATCGTCGCTCGGTCGAGATTCGGCTCGAGGGGGCGGCGCAAGGTACGCCATGAGCGAAGCAGAGACGCCGGCTGAGGACAGCAAGTCCAAGCTTGTCGCGCTCACGCTCGACGAAAAATCGACTGCGACTTCCAACCCCAATATCGAGCACGAGCGCGAGGTGGCGATCTTCGACATCATCGAAGGCAATTCCTTTGCTCTCGAAGGGCGAGAGGGTGGTCCCTACAAGCTGGACCTTGCGATCATTGAGGACCGGCTCGTGTTCACCGTTACCAACGAGGCCGAGGAAGCCCTCATTACGCACATGCTTTCGCTGACACCGTTGAAGCGGATCATGAAGGACTACTTCCTCGTGTGCGAGAGCTACTACGAGGCCATACGCACCGCGCCACCGTCGCGCATTCAAGCGATCGACATGGGGCGGCGCGGTTTACACGATGAGGGAAGTCGCATCTTGCTGGAGCGGCTCGCCGGCAAGATCGCGGTCGATCTCGATACGGCACGACGACTTTTCACGCTGATCTGTGCGCTTCACTGGAAGGGTTAGACCTCATGTCTCGCCAGGTCGCGGGCGGTAGCCAGGCGGATATTCCCGGCCTTGCAGGTACGCAAGCTGGTGCCGCGCCGTGCGAGCTACCGGGTGCGGTGCTTTTTGCCTGCACCATGAATGTCGTGCGATCAGTGATGGCGGCGGCAATCCTGCATCACCTTGCGGGGAAGAGAACATACGTCAGATCAGCAGGCGTGCGCGCAGGTGAGCCTGATCCTTTTGCCACCATCGTCATGGATGAGATCGGCATCGACGTATCGCAGCACGACCCGCACACCCTGCACGATCTGCAAGATACGTCCTTCGATCTCATCATCACACTGTCGCCGGAGGCGCATCACCAGGCACTTGAGCTAACGCGCACCATGGCGGTTGACGTGGAGTATTGGCCGACGCTCGATGCAACGATGATGTTGGGGCACACTGGCCGCGAGCAAATCCTGGAGTACTACCGCAGCGTTCGCGACCAACTGTTTGAGAAGATCAAACGGCGCTTCGGCTTCGAGGGCGGCCCAACCGTATAACGCACCTGTTATGCAGCCTCGCGCGGCGGAGATCGGCGCTCGCCCACGAGATACCAGGTCTCTTGCGCGCCAAGACCTTTGATGTCGACGTGTCCCCGCCGCTCGAATTCAAACGCGTCACCAAGCTTTTCGTGGCACGTCGGGCAAATGAGAATACGGCCGGGAGTGGCGAGGCCCTCCAACCGGCTCGCCAAATTCACGGGATCGCCCCATACGTCGTAGCTGAATTTGCGTGTGCCGATAACGCCCGCCGTCACTGGCCCGGAGGCGATCCCGACGCGTATATCGATATTGAGGCCTGACTCCGCGCGCAGCTCCTTTATGCAAACGAGCATGTCGAGTCCCATGCGCGCCAGCCGTGCGGCATGGTCGGGAACCGGGTCAGGCAGCCCTGCGACAACCATGTAGGCATCCCCGATGGTCTTGATTTTCTCTACCCCGTGGCGAGCCGCGAGCGCGTCGAATTCCGACACGATGCGGCTCAGTAGTTTGACGGTCTGGTCCGCGCCAAGCCCGCGCGCCAAGGAAACGAAGCCTGTGATATCGGAGAACATGATCGAAGCGTCGTCGATGCTGTCAGCGATGACTGCACCAGGACGGGCCTTTAGGCGCTCCACAATGGCGTCGGGCAGCGTGTTTCGTAAGACGGCATCGGTCTCGGCCTTGGCGCGCTCGACCAGACTAAACGCATACCAGACGCACGCCGCGATAAGTATGACGGTCGTGATTGCTCCCTGCACGTAAAGCGCATCCGCCACGGGCTGCTCGTGCGGTGCGACGCGGCCCTCGGCTGGAAACCAGAACCAGACGCACAAATGCAGGATCAAGCCGAGGAGGACGATCGTGACAATGAGCCAGATGCGCTTCAGACCAAATATAACGAAAGGGGCGGCGGCGGCGACGAAATATTGGAGCTGTGTGCCGGCCTCGCGGCTGAAAAAATCCCCAAAACCAATGAGAGCGGCGTACTCGGCACCTACGAGCAGGAGGCCGCCTGCCATGTCGTTGATGCGGTGTGCCAGCGGTACCATGAGGGC
>JAUWCP010000104.1 GCA_030609245.1 Hyphomicrobium sp. | reverse complement strand
GTTTCGCCTTTGGGTTTCCGGTTTCGCCTTTGGGTATGTAACCTGAAGGCATATAAAGGTGGCTAAGGTTCGCAATTCAATTGCTTTGCCCTTCGCCTTTAGACTGTTCTCAATCTTCGCTCCTCAACGCGGCCCTTCTAGCGCAAGTTTGCTGCCAGACCCATATGAGGCGAATTCGCGCATCTCCCAAGCTGTTTTTAAATTAGGGGTATGTCTTCCTGAGGCCAAGTTCGATGGTTAACCGCGGCGCGGATGGACCATCTATGATGCACGGTCTGCCGCATATCCTCGAGTACACTGGAACCGTTCAATGACCTTGACGCTTGCCATTCGCAACTTATTCCATGATCGCGTCCGTTTGGCGGTGACGCTCGTTGGAATTCTATTCGCGATTGTGCTCGTTGCTGTGCAGCTCGGCCTCTATCTTGGATCGAGCTACATGATTACGGCACACATCGATCACGCCAAGGCCGACCTGTGGATCACCACCTATGGAGCCAAGAGCTTTGAAGACGGTGGCCTGCTTCTGACACCGCGCGAGCGCCACCAGGCGTTGGCCACCCCTGGCGTTAAAGCCGTTATTCCGCTGATCGTGAAATTCGCCGAGTGGCGCAAGCCGGCAGGGGGCAGCACGCGTGTGGTGATTGTCGGCACCGACGCGGAGGATGGCGGTCTTGAACCATGGGCGCTAGTGGACGGCACTTGGGAGGATATCAAGGCGCCGGAATCGGTCGCCGTCGATCGGACCTACCTCAAGGATCTCGGCATCAGCGGTATCGGTGATACCTCTCAGATCGCTATGGGCCGCGTACGCGTGCGTGCGTTGACGGACGGCGTGCGCTCCTTCACCCAGGCGCCCTATGCCTACACAACCTTGAACCGCGCGCGGAGTTTGATCGGCGTCGACGGCGAGCGAACGACGTTCTACCTTGTTCAACTTGAGCCCGGAGCCGAACTGAGTGCAGTGCAGCAAGATTTGCGCAGGCGCCTGGACGGGGCCGAGGTCCTGACGCAGGAAGAGTTTCGAAATCGCAGCCTGAAGCAGTGGCTGTTCCGCACGGGCGCCGGTGTGGCGCTTATTGGCGGTGCCTTGCTGGGTAGCCTGGTTGGCACGGTGATCGTCGCGCAGACCCTCTACTCCAGCACGAAAGACCATCTGAACGAGTTCGCGACCTTGCGTGCTTTAGGATCGTCGTCGGGCTATATTCAACGAGTCATTCTCATGCAAGCGGGCTTGAGCGCAGTGATGGGGTATATCCTCGGCATGACCGTGGCGCTCGGCATTCTCTGGCTCAGCCAAGGCAGCGTATTGCCACTGGTTATGACGCCCGGCTTAGCATTCTGGTTGTTCACGCTCACCGTCGGCATGTGCGCAATCTCGGCGCTTGCGGCAATCTTCAAGGTCATGAAGATCGATCCTGCGGTGGTATTCAATCGATGACCAGCAAACCTGTCCTAGAAGCCAAAGACATTGTGAAGGACCTGGGCCACGGTGCCGCAATGGTTCGCGCTCTGAAGGGCGTCAGCCTCTCCCTGGTTCCCGGCGAGTTGACGTTGCTCATGGGGCCTTCGGGCAGTGGTAAGACGACGCTTTTGTCGATCTTGGGCTGCATTCTGACACCGACGGCGGGAACGCTGAAGATTGCCGGTCAATCCACCGACCGGCTGTCGCCCGAAGCGCTGGCGAATCTGCGCCGCGAGCACATGGGCTTCGTCTTCCAGTCCTACAACTTGTTCCCGACGCTTACGGCACTCGAGAACGTGCGCATCGCGCTTGATGTGCGGGGCCAGAAAGGCTTCCCTGCGGCGAACCGCGCCGAAGAGGTGCTACGAGACGTCGGGCTCGGTTATCGCCTCAAGAGCTACCCTGGGAACTTGAGTGGTGGTGAGCAGCAGCGTGTTGCGGTGGCGCGCGCCATCGCGAGTTCGCCTTCGATCGTGCTGGCCGATGAGCCGACGGCGTCACTCGACAGCGAGAACGGCCACGCCGTCATGGCGTTATTGGCAAGAATTGCAAAAGAACAAGGCCGCAGCGTCCTTGCGGTCACGCACGATCCCCGGACGCTGAGTTACGCCGACAGGGTCGTGCGAATTGAGGACGGGCGGATCGTCGGCGAAGAGCGCCGGCCGGAGGGCTTGGATGCCCCCGAAATTGCAGATCTCACAAAGAGACGGAAGGCGCATGGTTAAGGTCAACTCCACTGTTGTTACTCTCGGCATCGCCGGCATCTTGGCGATCGCCATTGGTGTTTACGTCAATAACGGCTCCTGGGGGCCGGTTGTTGCGGAGGATAAAGCCCAGACGGCATCAGAGAAGGCGCCGGATTCCGCCGCTGAGAAATCGGCGCGGCGGCCCACGTGGGCCGCTTCAGCGACTGGTCGTGTCGAGCCGCAGAGCGGTGAGGTGCGGATTACTGCTGAAGTGCCTGGCAAGATCGAATTGGTCGGAATTGATGTAAACGATCGCGTCAAGGGTGGCGATCTCCTCATCCGTCTCAATGATGAGGAGGCCCTCACGAAAGTGGCGGCCGCGTCCGCAGAAGCTGACGTGCGCGTGCGTGAGCGCGACGAGGAGAACGTCAAGGGGCTCGCTGATGACCGTCGCGCCGCAGAGGACGCGGTCGCTTCGGCGGAGCGCGCTGTGTTTGGTGCGCGTCAGGCATTCGACGATGTGTTGGCAGAGCGGCGCGTTGGCATGCGCACGCAGGAGGCCGTGGACGACGCGCGATCCGAACTGACGGATGCCAAGAAGAAGCTGACCGACGAGCGCGCCGAATTGGCGACTGTGAATGCGAAAACGGGTATGCCATTGGCGACGCGCCTGGAATCGGGCCTCGCAATTGCGCGCGCCGAGTTGTCAGCTGCTGAGATCGCCGTGGAGCGCACGCGGATCCGTGCGCCCTTCGATGGCACGGTTCTCAATCTAATCGCCAAGGAGGGCGAGGTCGCCGTCCCGTCGCCAGGAAACACGCTGCTTATTTTCGGCGATCTCGCAAGAATGAAGGTTCGCGCAGAAGTGGAAGAGCGTGACGCAGCGAAGATCCGTGTTGGTCAACGTGCGGTCGTTCGCGCAGATGCGTTCCCCGACCAGGATTTCACGGGACGGGTGAGTTCGGTTGCGCAGTCGCTCTCAACGCCGCGCATTGCTACGCGCGGTCCCCGTCGTCCCAATGACGTTGAGGTTCTCGAGGCTGTCATCGATCTCGATGGTCTGCCGCCGTTGCTAACCGGCATGCGTGTCGATGTGTTTTTCAAACACGAAACGGCCGCCGCGACGGCCGCGACGATGAACTAACCGACACACAATCATCGATGCGGATTTGATCAAACTCGGGCGGCCGCTTCGGCCGCCCGAAGTGTATTTGGCAGCTATTCCGCGGCGATTGCAGGTGGGACTGAGCGCGGCGGGTGCGCCGGGCCGGTTTCCTTCTCGCCATCCTTGGCCGCCACCGTCTCCGTAAGTAGCGCGTCAGGCTCATCAGTCGGCCCGACGAAACGCCCGAAGATGCGCCAAAGCACGCGACCGACGTCGTCCGTCACAGTGTAGAACGATGGAACGAAGATGAGCGACAAGACGGTTGATACGAGCAGTCCGCCGATCACCGCGATCGCCATCGGTGAGCGGAACTCGCCGCCTTCTCCATACGCGAGCGCGCTCGGAAACATGCCCGCGACCATGGCGAGCGTTGTCATGACGATGGGCCGCGCACGCTTGCGCCCAGCATCGATCACCGCCTCGATGCGATCGACGCCCCTGGCCACTGCCTCGATCGCGAAATCGACGAGCATGATCGCGTTCTTCGTCACGATGCCCATAAGCATCAAAAGACCGATGTAGACCGGCAGGCTGACGGGGTTGTTGGTCAGCAATAGCGCGAGCACCACGCCGCCGAACGACAACGGCAACGACAACATTATCGTCACCGGTTGGACCGCGCTGCCGAACAACAGAACGAGCAGGCCGAATACGAGCATGAGCCCCGTGACCATCGCCATCATAAAACCGGTGGCGATTTCGTCCTGGATCTCCGCGTCGCCCGCAGGCTGTAGGTGCACGCCCTGCGGGAGCTCTTGGTCCTCGACCACCTCCAAGAATTTCTCACGCGCACTGCTCAGCGCATAGCGAGACACGAGATCAACACCGATCACGGCCCGGCGCTCGCGATCGTAACGGTTGATCGAGCCGGGCCCGCGCCCAAAAGTAATATCAGCGACAGCTACGAGCGGGATCGCCTTGCCGGTTGTGCTGGTCACGCGCAGGTTTTTCAGCCGTTGCAGGTCCGCGCGCGCGTGCTCATCGATCTGAACGCGAATGGGCACCAAACGATCGCCCGCGTTAAACTTCGCTAAGTTGGCGTCGATATCGCCAATCGTTGCGACCCGAATTGTCTCGGCGATCTTATTGGGAGAGACGCCAAGCCGCGCGGCGGCATCGAACCTCGGCACCACGCGCAGTTCGGGGCGGCTAATGGACGCGTCGGCTGCGACGTTGTTAAAGCCAGGGACGTGGCGCAAGGCCCCCTCCAGCTTGCCAACCGCTTCGCTGAGTTGGTCCCCGTCCTGCGACAGGACGGAAAATGACAGCTCGCGCTCTCCCCGCTCATTGACGTACCAGGCACGCGTGTCGGGGATGTCAGCGAGCTTTCTTGAGATGATGCCCTTAAGCCGCTTTTGCGTCAGCTTGCGCTCCGTCTTGGGCACGAGGTGGATGTAAAGCGCGGCCTTGCGAATATCCAGTTTTCCCGTCGGAGTGGTACCGCCGAGCGCGAACACGCTCTTGACCTCGGGGATGGCCCGTAGCGTCTTGACCATGCGATCTGTCGTGGCGCGCGTATCCTCCAGCGTTGCACCCGGCGGCAGCTCAGCGGAGACGACGATGCGCGAGGTATCCGCGTCAGGCATGAAGCCGGTCGGCAGCAGCGTGGTGGCATAGATGGAAGCGGTGAATAGTGCGATACCCGCAATCAGCGTGAGATAGCGCACCTTGAGCGTTGCCTGCAGGAAACCTATGTAGGCCCGCATTACGAGCCCCTCGCCTTCCGTCTTTTCGGGGATCGGCCGCAAGAAGTAGGCCGCCATTATCGGGGTGATGAGGCGCGCGACCAAAAGCGAAAACAATACCGCGACAGCGACCGTCAGGCCGAACTGCTTGAAGTATTGCCCGGCGATGCCGCCCATGAACGACACCGGTGTGAAGATGGCGATGATGGTGAGCGAGATGGCAATCACGGCCAGGCCAATCTCGTCGGCGGCCTCGAGCGCCGCGCGATAAGGCGATTTTCCCCGACGCATGTGGCGTACGATGTTCTCGATCTCGACGATGGCGTCGTCGACGAGAATGCCGGTCACGAGCGTGATACCGAGAAGGGTGACGAGATTGAGCGAAAAGCCCATGATGGACATCGCCCAAAATGTCGGGATTGCAGACAGGGGGAGCGCGATCGCGGTAATCAGAGTTGCGCGGATATTTCGCAGGAAGAGCAGCACCACAAGGACTGCGAGGATGGCGCCTTCGATCAGTGTCTCCATCGCGGAGTGATAGTTGCCGAGCGTATAGGCCACGGCATCATCGATTTTGGTGAGGTGTACTTCGGGGTACTGCGCCCGCAGCTCGTTAAGGTTTGCTTCCACCACCTCGGCAACGGAAAGCTCACTCTCTCCCTTGGAGCGGAACACGGCAAATGTCACTACGGGCTCGCCATTGAGGCGAGCAAACGAGCGCTGCTCGCTGGCATCATCGATGACGCGGCCGAGGTCTTTGAGCCTAACCTCGCGCCCGCCCGGGATAACGATCTTGGTCTCGGCCAAATCCTCTACGCGGTGCGCACTCGCTAGTGTGCGGATCGCTTGCTCCTGGCCGCCGATCTCGCCACGGCCGCCGCCCAAATCAACGTTGGTGGCCCGCACCTGGTTGTTCACTTCGGCCGCTGTGATGCCGAATGCCAATAGCCGGTCGGGATCAAGCAAGACGCGAATCTCGCGATCGACACCACCGTAGCGCTCCACCCGGCCGACGCCCTTGACGCCTTGGAGCTTGCGCTTAATCACGTCATCGACGTGCCAGGAGAGCTGCTCCAATGTCATACCCGGCGATGATGCCCCAAAGGATATGATCGATTGGCCTTCGACGTCGATACGCTTGATGATCGGTTCGTCAATGGTGCGTGGTAGATCGGTGCGGATCTCGTCGATCGCGTCCTTGACGTCGTTGAGGGCCCGGTCCTGATCAATCTCAAGCCGAAACTCGACCGCGGTTGAAGACCGACCGTCGGTCAGCGTCGAGAAGATGTGCTTGACACCAGCAATGTTGGCGACGGCGTCCTCGACCTCTCGGGTCACCTGGGTTTCGAGTTCGGCCGGCGCTGCACCCGACTGCGTGATCGTTATCGAGACCACCGGCACATCAATGTTCGGGAAGCGGGTCACCGGCAGGGTGGCAAAGCTCATGATGCCGAGCAACGTCAACACCACGAATAGCAGGATCGAAGGAACGGGCTTGCGAATAGCCCACGCGGAGATATTGAGGCGCATTACCGGGCTTCACTGATCTTGGAGTTGGGGTGGACGGGACGCACCGCGTCGCCATCGCGCAGGAAGGTCCCGGCCTTGGCCACAACGACATCGCCGAGCGCCAGTCCCTCGCGCACCTCGACGAGGCCGGCGGCCACTAGTCCGGTTTCGATGACGCGCCGCTCTACGCGGCCGTCGCGAACCACCTGTACGAATGCGCCGCTGCTATCAAACACAACGGCTGCCGTTGGCACGGCCAGACCGCGGGCTTCTGCGGTGTCGATCACACCACGCGCGAAGCCGCCAATCCTAAGCTTAGGATCGTCACCGAGAAAGATGCGCACCCGGCCCAGCCGCGTGTCCGCATTGATCTCCGGCGAGATGAGCCGAACTGTTCCGGTTACCTCGCCGACGCCGGCGACGTCGATGCGCGCCTTCTGCCCCACATGGATCCTCGCGAGCTCCGTCTCGATCACTTCTGCGTCGAGCTCAACCTCACCGCGCGCGACAATGTGGAACATCGGTTCAGCCGAGGCCGAGGCCATCGCGCCGATGCGCGCGTCGCGCCGGCTGATAAGGCCATCTTCGGGCGCGGTCACTTTGGTGTTGGCGAGGCGCCATTCGAGCCCACGACGTTGGGCCTCAACCTGCCCCTTTTCGGCCTGAGCAAGCTTTAGGCCGTCGCGGGTCGCGACGAGCTGCGCTTGCGCGGCCGTTGCGGCGGCCTCACGCTGGTCGAAGGTGCTCTTGGAAAGGTAGCCGGAATTCTGTAGCGGCTTGGCCCGCTCAAACGCGGACGTTGCTTCCTCGAGCCGCGCGGTCGCTGCCACGATCTCGCTCCTAGCGCGTGAGATGGCCGCGTCTGCACGTGCCAAAGAGGCATCATTCTGTGCGATCTGTGCGTCGAGCGACTCGCTGACCAACGTGGCCAGCACATCGCCTTTCTTGACGCGGTCGCTCTCGTCAACCCCTAGATCGAGCACACGAAATCCCTCGACCTCGGGCGTGACGAGTATTTCGTCACGTGGCACGAGCGAGCCGGAGACCACGGCCGTTTCGGTGAATTCGGTGGTTACAACCTCGACGACGGAAACCGCTGGCGGCGGCGTAGCCGGCGCATCGGTCCCGGTGGCCGCTGGTTCGGATGCGCGCCATTGCTGGAACGTGGCCAAGTGCGGCACCAGGTAGATGCCAGCGCCCACTGCAGCCATGACCAGCAATGCGATGACGAGCTTTTTCATCGGCGGGGTTCCAGCTCCAATGCTTTGTCGCTAACGGCCTTACGATCTGCGGCGCTTACGTTCATCAACTTGCCGATCAGGTCCACAACCGCCGGCACGACCCTGG
>JAUWCP010000355.1 GCA_030609245.1 Hyphomicrobium sp. | reverse complement strand
GAGGGTATTTCGCTCATGGAGCGGCCATTTCGGTTGGCGGAAGCCCAGTCGGCACGCGAGGCTTTCATTACCTCCGCCAGCAATACGGTGATGCCTGTGGTGCGCATCGACGGCGTGACGATTGGCGATGGCAAGCCTGGTCCCATCACGCGAACACTTCGGTCGAAATTTCATCAATTTGGCGCGATTTCAGTCAGCTGAACGGCTTCATCTGTGAAGGAAAACTGGTATACCTAGCGGTAGTGCAGTGCGACATAATAGCTATAATATAACACCTGACCGGATCGCTCGAAAATGCGGCCGGAGTACCCCAAAGCAGACCTAAAAAAAGGCGAAAGAAGTCCATGGGTGCAGACCGAGTCCAGAACCTTCAGGACACGTTCCTGAACCACGTGAGAAAGAACAAGACCCCACTCACAATCTTTCTGATCAACGGTGTGAAGCTCCAAGGGATCGTGAGCTGGTTCGACAACTTTTGTGTGCTGTTGCGTCGGGACGGTCACTCGCAGCTCGTATATAAGCATGCGATCTCGACCATCATGCCCGGGCAACCCGTCCATCTGATGGAGACGGAGACGACCGAGATTTAACCGAGCGGCAACGGCAATCGACGAACGCGCTGACATTGGAGAGGTCCCCCAAAAGGAGCGGCAGGCGCATGGCGCCGGCGGCGTGCGCGCACTCGTTCTCGTGCCCGACTTGAAGAAAATATCGCGCGCAGGCTCCGATAAGGGCGAAGCCAGTGACCGCGTGGGCGGGCTTGCGCATTCGCCACAAGATCGCCTGATAGAGACCACTGGGCTCGCTGAGGCGATCGATCTCCAAGTCATCGAAAGCCAGATTGTTCCTGTGCCGAACCCGCGGCCGGGCACCCTGTTCGGCTCAGGCAAGGTCGAGGCGCTTGGTGCTTTCGTCGCCGCGCACGAAATAGCACTCATTATCATCGACCATCCGCTGACGCCGATACAGCAGCGCAACTTGGAACGGGCGTGGCGCGCAAAGGTTCTCGATCGTACAAGCCTAATTTTGGAGATCTTCGGCAGGCGGGCGCGCACACGAGAGGGGCGGCTGCAAGTCGAATTGGCGCATCTTTCGTACCAAAAGAGCCGTTTGGTCCGCACCTGGACCCATTTGGAGCGCCAGCGCGGCGGTTATGGGTTTCTCGGCGGCCCAGGTGAAGCGCAGATCGAGCTCGACCGGCGCATGATCGATGCGCGCATCACGGCGATCCGCAAAGACCTGGAGGTTGTCGTCAGGACCCGCGAGTTGCATCGCAAGGGCCGTCGGCGCGTGCCCTACCCCGTCGTCGCAATCGTTGGCTACACCAACGCGGGCAAGTCGACGCTGTTCAATTGCATCACTGGCGCTGACGTGTTTGCCAAGCAGCAGGTGTTCGCCACTCTCGATCCGACTATGCGCGAAGTGCGCTTAAAGAGCGGACGCCGCATTATTCTATCGGACACTGTCGGCTTCATCTCCGACCTGCCAACGACACTCATCGCCGCCTTCCGTGCCACGTTGGAAGAGGTGGTCGAGGCCGATCTGATTTTGCACGTGCGTGACATCTCGCACGCCGAAACTCAAATGCAGGCGCGCGATGTGGAGACGGTGCTGAGCGGCCTCGGTATCGATACGGAGCCAGCCGATAGCCACATCTTGGAGGTGTGGAACAAAATTGATCTACTGAGCCCTGTCACGCGCGACGAGGCCAGGAGTGCCGCGCAATGGCCGGAGGCGCGGCCCGTCCTTGTCTCCGCGAC